>CAZVNU010000067.1:0-9847 GCA_964628335.1 uncultured Phycisphaeraceae bacterium | reverse complement strand
GGGTTCGGGTTTCAGCGAACGCGGCGAGCCGCCGCGTCTACTTTTTGGCGCCAACCCTGGCGAGGAGGAGGTGTTTCATAGGTTCTCCTAAAAAGCAGCCCCACTGACCCGCCAGCCCTGGAAGAAGCGAAATAGCATTGGCGCGCGCGCCGCCAGCACCTATACTCCGCCCATGCGTTTCCTGCGCTTGCTGGTTTTGCTGCCTGCTTTGTGTCTTGGCCTCTTGGGCCAAGGCCAGGGCTGGGTGCTGTGCCAGGAAGCCTGCGGCTGCGTGGCGCTGGAAGCGGCGCACACTCCGCATGCGCAGCAGGCCTGCGCGGACCATGGCACCGTTGCAATGGAAGTTTGCGACCACGGCTGCGCGCATGAGCATGCGTGTCATGAGACATCTGAAGGGGCGCCCGCCGCTGCGGATTGCCATGATTTCGCCTTGGCGGTGGACACCCATGTGGTGGCGCAACCGTTCATGATGCCGAATCTCACCGTGTTTGCGGTCGGCATGCTGAGTTGGTCGCAGGATGCTGCCTTGCAACCCGGGGCGCCAGTGGCTGTCTGCCGTTTGGCGCGCGGCCCGCCGGGGGCATGGCGCACTTCGCCACCCCAAGTGTTGGCCTGTGTGCGCAGTGTGGTGAAGGTCATCTGAAAAAGAAAGTGGCATTGCCGCCGGCGATCATGTGATCGCGGCGTTTTTCCCATTTCTTTTTCGGAGTGTGCTCATGCGATGGTCAATTTCAACCGGTTTGCCCGCCCTGATGGCGGCGCTGTGGTTGGGCGGCTGCGCCTCTTACAAGGCGGCGCCCTTCGAATCGGAGCGCCATGCCCAAGCGTGGGATGGGCGGGCCAAAGCCATGGGTCAAGCCACCGATGCCGCGCTGTCCTTGGCCGGAGCCGAGCGGGTGGCCCTGCTGTTCAATGCCGACTTACGCCTGGCCCGTGCAGAAGTTGGGGTGCAAAGCGCCGGTGTGGAGTTCGCCGGCTTGCTGGAAGACCCCTCGCTTGGCATGGGCGCGGTGGGGGCGGGTTTGGGCCGGCGCATTTCGGGCGGGCCTTCGCCTTGGCTGGTGGATGTCGGTTTGTCGATGACCGTGCCGCTCTCCGACCGCCTGCAGGTGGAGAAAAAAAACGCCAAGCAACTGTTCAATGCTGCCGAGGCGCAGGTGCTGGCGCAAGAGGCCGCCGTGGTGCGCGAGCTGCGGCTGGCCTTTGCCAGATGGCAGGGGGCCGATGCCCGCGCCAAGGCGTGGGCGGCGCAAACCACCAGGTTGGACGCCCTGCACCGGCGCTTGGATGCGCTGGTCAAGGCCGGCACCGTGCCGGCTTTTGAAGCGGATGGCGTGGCCTTTTCACTGACCGAAGCCGGCGCCAATACCGCGCAAGCAGAGGCAGAGGCGGCCGGCGAACGCTTGCGGATCTTGGCGCTGTGCGGCTTGCGGCCCCAGTGTCCGTTGCAGATCGGCGCCGGGAGCGCCGGTCTGAAGACCCGCGCTCCCGGCGCCGCGCCCCACCCGGCCCGCTTGGCCGCGCAAGCCGCCTTTGATGCCGCCGAAAGCGCCCTGCAATTGGAGGTGGCCCGCAGTCGGCCCGAGTTGTCCTTTGGCCCCACGGCCAACCGCGCCGATGGCGAGACCACGCTGGGCATCGGGCTGGGTCTGACCCTGCCGGTGTGGAACCGCAACCAGCAAGCCATTGCCCAAGCCACTGCCGCCCGGGAAAGCGCCCGCATCGGTTTGGAGCAAGCCATCGAGTCGTTGGCCCATGGCCAGGCGCAAGCCGAAGTCAACGCCAAGGGCGCGGCCGCTCGGCTGGCCATCATCAACCGCGACATGAAGCCCTTGCTGGATCGGCAAGCCGCCAGCCTGGACCGCTTGGTGGCGCTGGGCGAGTTCGATCCCTTGCGCCTGATTGTGCTGCTCGACCGCCGCGTGGCGTGGGAGTTGTCGCTGGCCCAGGCCCGCGCCGATGCGGCGCAGGCAGAAGCGCGGTTGGCGTATTTCATTTCTCCTTTGCCTTTGCACTGCGAAGCAGTGCCTGTCCTTGGCCAGGGGTGCAACCCCTGGGACCCAAAGGATGCGACTCACCACCCCGAAGGGGTGGCGCAAAATTAACCCGTTCCGCCACCCCTTTGGGGTGGGGTTTCGTTTCGTCTGAGTTCCAGGGGTTGCACCCCAGGCCAGGAACCCACACTGCTGCGCAGGGCATGACAGCCAAACAGTCAATATCCAAACCCAATCCAACCCATTCCCCATGAAAATCCTTTTCTCTTGTCCCGTGGCGCTCGCCCTGCTGGCCGTTGGCCTTGGCGCGTGCAAGCCCAAAAACCAGGATGCCCCCCCCGCGCCCGCGCATGCGGAAACGCCCGCGCCCACCAACCGGGTGCCGATCCCAGAAGCCGTCCGCCGCAATTTGGCGATGTCGTTTGCCAAGGCCGAAGTCCGCCCGGTGCTGCGCACGCTGCGGCTTGGCGGCCAGATCAAAGCCATGGCCGAGGACCAGCAGAAAGTGGCGGCGCCAATGGCCGGCCGCGTGCATTGGCTGGTGCGCACCTTGGACCGGGTCAAAGCCGGCCAGCAGGTTGCCGAGTTGGACAGCCCGGCCTTTTACGAATTGTGCGCCGAAGACGCCCGCCTCAAAGCCGCGCTGGATGCCCTGCCGATGCAATCGGCCGCGCTCAAAGCCCAGTCAGAGGCGCAAGCCGAAGTGGTGGCGGTGTGGGACCAGCGCCTGACCCAATTGGAGCAGGCCCGCCAAGCCGGCGGCGGCTCGAATGAAGCGGTGATCAACGCCAAAGCCGCGCAAGCGGCGGCCAAGGTGGCGCTGGCGCAAACCGGCGCGCAGGAGGCGGCGCTGGCCGCCGAAGCCAAGCGGGTGGAAACCGCCCATGAAGCGGTGCATGGGCGCCTGGGGGTGCTGGTCAAGCAAGCCGCCGGTGAGGAATCGTTGCCGGCGGTGCTGCCGATTTTCGCCAAGCTCGACGGCACGGTGGTGAGCCTTGGCGTTTCCGAAGGCGCGTGGGCCGAAGCCGGCGCCAACCTGCTTGAAGTGCTCAACACCGCCACCTTGTCGGCGCAGGCGCTGGCCCCGGCCGGCGACGCCGCCCGTTTGCGCGACGGCTTGGCGTGCAGCATCGAGATTGAAGGCCAGGCGCCGATCGCCGCCGATTTGCGACTTTCGCCGCAGGCCGAAGCCGGCAATCTGCATGTGGTGGCGCGACCCCAAGCCGCCGGCGCCAGCTTGCGCGCGGGCTTTCCCGCCGTGCTGGCCATCGTGGTCGATGGCGAGGCCAAGCCCGCCTTGGCCGTGCCCAAAGCGGCGGTGGTCAGCGATGGCGCCACCCCCGTCCTGTTCCGCCGCGATCCCAAACAACCGGACCAGGCCATCCGCATGGAAGCGGACATCGGCGGCTCCGACGGCGTGTGGGTGGTGATCAAGTCCGGGCTCAAAGCCGGTGATGAAGTGGTGGTCGACGGCGCCTGGCAATTGATGCTGGCCACTTCCGGCGCCAGCCCCAAAGGCGGCCACTTCCATGCCGACGGCACTTTCCATGAAGGCAACCATGGGAAAGGCGGGCAATAAGCATGCTGCGGAAACTGATTCAATTTTCGCTCAAGCACTCCCTGCTGGTGGCGATGCTGGCCGGCGGCCTGCTGATTTTCTGCGGCCTGAAACTGCGCGAGATGCCGGTGGATGTGTTCCCCGATCTCAACGCGCCCACCGTGGTGGTGATGACCGAAGCCGGCGGCCTGCCCAGCGACGAGGTGGAAAGCACCGTCACCTATCCGATTGAAACCGCGCTCTCCGGCCTGCCCGGTTTGCGCCGCCTGCGCAGCAGTTCGGCGCAGGGCCTGTCCTTCGTGTGGGTGGAATTCGATTGGGGCGGCGACATCTACCGCGCGCGGCAAATGGTGGCCGAGCGTTTGGACTCGGTGCGCGAAGCCCTGCCGCCCGACACCCATGCCGAGTTGGCGCCGATCACCTCCATCGCCGGCGAAGTGATGCTGGTGGCGTTGGTGGCCAAAGACGATGCGGCGGTGTCGCCGATGGCGTTGCGCGAATATGCCGAGTACCAATTGCGCAACCGGTTGCTGGCGGTGCAGGGGGTGGCGCAGGTGGTGGCCATCGGCGGCGCCCTGCCGGAATTCCGCGTTGAAGTGGACCCCAAGCGGCTGGCCGCCAGCAACCTGTCGTTTGCCCAAGTGCTGGCGGCGGTCAAGCAGTCGCACTCGGTGGCCAGCGCCGGTTATCTGGCCAAAGCCGCCGACGGCCGATTGGAAATCCCCATCCGCCAGGACGCCCGCGCCACCACGCCGGAGGCGGTGGCCGCCACGGTGGTGGCCTTCCACGAAGGCGAGCCGGTGCTGCTGGGTTCGGTGGCCAAGGTCTTCAAGGCGCCGATGCCCGCGCGCGGGGCCGCCTCGCAGGCCGGCCGGCCGGCGGTGGTGGTCTCCATCCAGAAATCGCCCGACATCAACACCCTGGAACTCACGCAAAAGTTGGATGCGGCCCTGGACCAGGCGCAAAAGTCATTGCCGGCCGGCATCGCGCTCAACCGCGAGGTGTTCCGCGCCAGCCACTTCATCCACCACAGCGTGGGCACGGTGGTGGAGGTGATGCGCGACGCGACGATCATCGTGGCGGTGGTGCTGATGCTGTTCTTGATGTCGTGGCGCACCACCCTGATCACCTTGTCGGCCCTGCCGATTTCACTGGCGGTGGGTTTGCTGCTGCTGTGGGCCTGGGGCATTTCCATCAATGTGATGACTTTGGGCGGCTTTGCGGTGGCGGTGGGGGAGTTGGTCGATGACGCCATCATCGATGTGGAAAATGTCTGGCGCCGCCTGCGTGAAAACGCCGCCTTGCCACCTGAGCACCGCCGCCCGGCGGTGGCCGTGGTGTTCAGCGCCAGCAATGAGATTCGCTCGTCGGTGGTGTTCGCCACCATCCTGATCTGCATGGTGTTTGCGCCGCTGCTGTTTTTGCAAGGGCTGGAAGGCAACTTCTTCCGGCCCTTGGGCCTGACTTACATCGCCTCGATCATGGCCTCGCTGCTGGTGGCGCTGACGGTGACGCCGGCGCTGTGCAAATGGCTGCTGCCCAAAGCGGCCATGAAAGCGGCAGGCAGCGGCGCCCATGACGGCCCCTTGGCCCGCGTGCTCAAAGTCGCCTATGACCGCGCCCTGACCTATGCCATGGGCGGCAAAAAAACCTTGGTGGTCGCCGTGTTGGTGTTGACCGCCCTGGCCTTCGCCCTGGCCGGCACTTTTGGCTCGTCCTTTTTGCCGTCGTTCAACGAAGGCACCTTCACCGTGTTTGTGATGGCCCCGCCCGGCACCTCGCTGGCGGAGTCCGATCGTTTGGCCCAAGGGGTGGAAAAGCGCATGGCAGAGATTCCCGGCGTGCTGCATGTGGTGCGCCGCACCGGCCGCGCCGAGCGCGACGAGCATGCCGAGCCGGTGTCATCCTCCGAGATCGAAGTCTCCATCGCCCCCGGCCATGACCGCGAAAAAGTGCGCAAACAATTGGATGCCACCATCGCCGGCCTGCCCGGCACCACCACCATGATCGGCCAGCCCATCGAGCACCGGCTGTCGCATATTTTGTCCGGCACGCCGGCCGCCATCGCGGTGAATGTGTACGGCGAAGACCTGCCCGTTTTGCGCGCCGCGATCAAGGAGCTGGAGGCGGCGGTCAAAGCCGTGCCCGGCACCCGCGATGTGGCGGCCAACCGCGAGGTGTTGATCACCAGCCTGCCGGTCGTCTTTGACCGCGCCGCCCTGGCGCGCGCCGGCCTGACCCCAAGCGATGCCGCCGAGCAGGTGTCGGGGGCCTTTGCCGGCCATGAAGTGGCGGTGATCGCCGACGGCACCAAGCGCTACCCCCTGGTGGTGCGTTTGGACCAGGCCCAGCGCCGCGAGCCGTCGGATGTCGCCGGCTTTGTGCTGACCTCGCCCCAAGGCCGGCAGGTTCGGCTCAAAGAAGTGGCGCAGGTGAATGTGGAGCGCTCCAGCAATTTGATCGCCCGCGAAAACGCCCGCCGCAAAGCCACCTTGTCGTGCAATGTGGCCGACGGCTTCAACCTGGGCGATTTGGTGGGTCAGGTGCGGGCCAAAGCCGATCCCATCGCCGCCAAACATGGCTTGTCGGTGCATTACGGCGGCCAGTTCGAGGCGCAACAATCGGCGTCCCGCACCTTGCTGTGGATGGGTCTTGGCGTGATTGGCGCCATGTTCATGGTGCTGCACTGGGCCACCGGCTCGGCGCGCGTGGCGTTGCTGGTGATGGTCAATTTGCCGCTGGCCCTGCTTGGCGGCGTGCTTGCGGTGTTCATCGCCGAATCGCCCTCGCTGTGGGACAACACCGTGGGTGTGCTTGGCGGCGGCCGCTACATCGCCCCGGTGTTGTCGGTGGCGTCGCTGGTGGGCTTCATCACCCTGTTCGGGGTGGCGGTGCGCAACGGCCTGCTGCTGGTCAACCATTACGCCCACTTGCGTGACGAAGGCAAACCGTTGGCCGAGGCGGTGCGCCAGGGTTCGATGGAGCGCCTGATTCCCATTTTGATGACGGCGCTGGTCGCCGCCCTGGGGCTGATTCCATTGGCCCTGCGCCAAGGCGAACCTGGCGCCGAAATTCTGGCGCCGTTGGCCATCGTGGTGTTGGGCGGTTTGGCCTCGTCCACCTTTTTGAATTTGTTTGTGGTGCCCGCCGGCTACCTGCTGGTGTTCGGGCGCTGTGGCACGGGCGCCCCGCCCGTGGCATCCCTCATGGGCGAGGCGCCCATGCCACCCTCCGTTTCTTCTTCCCCCTCTTTGGAGACCCCATGAAATGTTCCTTGCTTGCCGTTCTTCTGTCCGCCCCCCTGGTTCTGGCCGCCTGCGACCAAAAGAGCGCGTCCGCCCCGCCTGCGCATCAGCATGCCGGGAACGATCATGGCGGTCATGACCATGCCACACCAGAAAGCGAAGGCGAAGCCCACGGTGAGGAAGTCGCCCTGGGCGCCAAAAAATCCGGCGATTTCGACATCAGCGCCGTGATCGGCAAAGGCTGGGAGAAAGCCGGCGAAGCCCATCTCGAAGTGAAAGTGACCGGCGGCCAGGTCCCCGCCGTGCGCGCCTGGATCGGCACGCAGGACGGCGCCGGCAGCGTCAAGGCCAAACTGGAAACCGAAGAGGACCATTTCCACGGCCACGTGGAAGTGTCCGCCCCGGTGGCCTCCGAGGCGCAACTGTGGGTGGAGGTGGAAGGCGCGCCCGCGGTGGGCTTTGATGTGGGCGCCTCGCGGTAAGCGTTCGTTGGTGGCGCGGGTGCGTCTCCAAAAACAACCTGGTGCACCGGATGTCCGGCGCACCAGGTTGTTTTTTGGGAAAAAGGTTGGCGGGAACCCTGGGAACGCGGGACACCAGTCCCGCAAGAAACAAGCATGCCGCCCAATGCCCAACGGGCATTCGGATTTGAAGCCCAGGGTCGCCCGCGCTTGGGCGGAAGACCCCGGGGATGGGGTGGAGCGGGTTGCGACCTTGAAGAGATCGAGGAGGCGTTGGGGCCATGCGGGAGCATGGACATCAAATGTCCACGCCATCCCTATCATGCCGGCATGGCCTCCAAGAAACCCACCGCCCCAAATTCCCGCCGCCACACCGACCTGACGCCGCAGGAGCGGATCGCCGTGTTGATGGACATGCTCGACGAACAGCGGCGCGGCGGCGCGCAGGGCGTCACCATTCCCGCATGGATGGCGCGTTTGAAGGCTGAAACACGCGGCGACCTGCCCAGCACCAAGACCCTGCATCGGGACATCAAGGAATTGGCCGCGACCTTGCGCGACCAGCACGATGGCCAAGATGTGTTGGCCTTTGACGCGCGCAACCAGACCTGGAGCCTGGCCTTTTCCGTGGCGCGCGCCGATGTGGAAGTTCCCACCTGTCTGTCGCTGGTGCGCACCGACGCCACCGTCACCACCTTGTTTTTGGCCATGCGCGCGGTCGAGCAATTCAGCCACACGCCGCTGGCCGCGCCCATGCGGGCCATGCTCGACCAAATGGCCGGCTCCTTGCCCGCGCCGCAGCGGCGGCGACTGGAGCGGTTGGCGGGACAAATCCATTTCACCGGAACCGAGTTCGACAAACTTGCGCCTGAGTTTTTCGAACCGATCCTGGCCGGCCTGGATTACGGGCGCAAGGTGGGGATCGGCTACCGCAATTTGGGAGGCGGAGAAAGCCAGCGGGTGATTTCGCCGCTGGGCCTCGTCGTGGTGGACCGCGCGTGGCATGTGGTGGCGGTGGATTCCAAGAGCGGGGAGATCCGTGATTTCCGCCTGTCGCGCATCTGGGAGGCGCACATGCTGCCGGACACCTTCATGCCACCCAAAGGTTTCGACTTGGGGGTCTATTTGAAGGACGGGTTTGGCGGCTTGGGCCAAACCAGCCACAAGCCGCAGGAGGTCGTGCTACGTTTCACCCAAGAGGGTGCCGCCGCCGCGCTCGATGATGTGAAATGGCATCCCACCCAGCGGAAGACGACCCTGCCGGACGGCGGCGCGGAGTTGCGCTTCAAGACCACGGCGCTGTTTCGCGTTGAGCATCAGGTGATGTCGTATGGCGGGTGCGTCGAAATTCTGGAGCCCCGGGGATCACGCGAACGGGTGAAAGCAAGGGCGCAATCGCTCGCAAAGATGCACGGATAGCGGGTGCACCTGGGAACGCGGGCTTACCGCCGAGCGCGGGCGTAGCCCGCTAAAGAAGCCATGCCTTGGCGAGTTCCGCGAAGCGCACCCCGCAGAAAGCAAAGCATTCCTTTCCCAAGCGGGACGGGTGGCCCGCATTCCCGGGCGCAGTCATGGACATGGATTGTCCAGGACTGATGCCAGAATGCTGCCACCTCATCCCAAGGAAAACACCATGCCCAACCCCGGCTCCATCCCCGCTGGCAGTACATTCAACGACATCGTGGAACGCCAATGGCAAGTCATCGAGGATCGCAAAGGGATTGGTTTGACCGGGTTGTTAACCGGGTTGGCGGATATTGACTGCATGATGAACGGACTGCATGACGGTGATTTGATGTTGGTGATTTCGCGGCCCGGTATGGGCAGGACGACGTTCATGTTGTCGGTCGTTTCCCATTTGGCCATTGATCGGAAAACGCCGGTTGGCGTGATTCTGCGGACGAACGATGACGCTCAGCAGGTCGAAGTGAGAATCATTCGACGGTTGTTGGCGATGCGTAGCGGGGTGAGCATTGAAAAAATCATGACAAACAGGCTCACTCGGGATGATTTCGCAGCCTTGCAGACGGCGAAGGCGCAATTGATGAATGCGCCCATCCATATGAAAATTCACCCGGCGACGGACCATTGCGGTTGGCAGGAAGTGGCCAAAGAATTGGTTTCAGTCCACGGTGCAAAGGCCATTTTCGTGGATCACTTTGATCGGTTTGCGCCCTATCCAGGGCAATTGCCGGAGGAATGGCACGACTCGGTTCCATGTTGCAAATGGCTGGCTCGCGCGATGAAGGTTCCACTCATTTGCCTCGTGAACTATTCCGTCCGGCAGGAGGGCATGGCCTCCGTTCCGAAGGGCATGGAATGGGCGGAAGATGCGGATGTGCTGTTGACCTTGCATCGTGAGGAAATGGATCATGTGGGAAACGAGGAATGGGCGGTGTGCCATCCGGAGAAAAGAGAGATGGCGGAAATCTTGGTGGCGCGGAATCGCCGGGGACCGGTTGGGGTGGCGCGACTTCAATTTTGTGGGGAAACATCCTCGTTTCACGATCGGTTCCGTCACCATGACGGCTGACCTAGTGTAGTGTCTTAAAATTAGAGTATAATATAAGCCATGAGGAAAGCCCCACC
>CAZVNU010000066.1:6236-9890 GCA_964628335.1 uncultured Phycisphaeraceae bacterium | reverse complement strand
CGTCCTTGATCTGGCCGATGGCCTCCAGCCGGCGCTCTTCGGGCAGCACATACTGCACCGCCGGGTAGATGAAGGCGCGCTCCTGCTCGGCCAGCGTGTCGCCGGAAAGCGGATGAATCAGGCGGATGCGCTCAAGTTCGTCGCCGAAGAGTTCCAGGCGCAGGGCGTATTCCTCGCTGCCGGGCCAGACCTCCACCACATCGCCGCGCACGCGGAATTTGCCGCGCTCCAGATGCATGTCGTTGCGCTGGTATTGCAATTCGGTCAGCTTGGCCAGCATCGCCTTGCGCTCGACGATTTGCCCGCGCGTGAGGTTGAGCACCGCCTTGGCGAAATCCCACGGGCTGCCGATGCCGTAAATGCACGAGACCGAAGCCACCACGATCACATCCTGCCGCCCCACCAAGGCGGCGGTGGCGGCCAGGCGCAGGCGGTCCAGGTTGTCGTTCCTGGCCGAATCCTTTTCGATGTAAATGTCGCGCGCCGGGATGTAGGCCTCGGGCTGGTAGTAATCGTAAAACGAGACGAAGTAATTGACGCTGTTGCGGGGGAACAGTTCGCGGAATTCCTCGTACAGCTGCGCCGCCAAAGTCTTGTTGTGCGAAATGATCAGGGTAGGCCGCTGCACCTTTTCGATCACCTTGGCCATGGTGAAAGTCTTGCCGGTGCCGGTGGCGCCAAGCAGGGTCTGGTACTTCTTGTTTTGCACCAACCCATCAGCCAGCTGCGCGATCGCCCCGGGCTGGTCGCCCATGGGGGAAAACGGACTGACAACTTCAAGACGCGGCATGGGGGGAGGATAGCGGCGCGGGCGAGCGGGTGGCGCGCATGGCCTACAATCCCCGCCCCATGTCCACCGCTTACCTGGCCCTTGGCAGCAATCTTGGCAATCGCCACGCTTTTCTCTTGCAGGCCCTGCGCTTGCTTGGGGCCTTGCCGGCCACCCAGGTGGTGCAAGTGGGCGGCGTTTATGAAACCGCCCCGGTGGGGCCGCAGGACCAGGGCCCGTTCTTGAACACCGTGGTGCGGGTTGAAACCCGCCTGACCCCGCGCGAGCTGCTGGCCGCCGGCCATGCCATCGAGGCGCAACTGGGCCGGCGCGCGCCGGATGACCGGCGCAAGTGGGGGCCGCGCGAGATGGATGTGGACCTGCTGCTGCACGGTGCCTGCGACTTTTCAGTGGCCGATTTCACCCTGCCCCATCCGCGCATGGGCCAGCGTTGGTTCGTGCTCAAGCCGTTGGCCGATCTGGCGCCGGATTTGACGCCCCCGGGTTGGAGTGTCAGCGTGGCACAGGCGCTGGCGAACCTTGAACAAGCCGACCCCGCCAGCCAAGGGAAACACTATGCCAATTGACCTGGTCCAATTCCCCGTCGAGCCGCAAGGTTCTCAAGCTGCGCGTCAGCCTTCGCTGCTGATCCACGAGATTTTTTACTCCATTCAGGGCGAGTCTACCCACGCTGGCCTGCCCTGCGTGTTCGTGCGCCTGCGCGGCTGCCATTTGCGCTGCAACTACTGCGACACCACCTATGCCTTTCACGAGGGGGCCCGCCAAAGTCTGGATGAGATCATCGCCACGGGCGAGCAGCTTTCCGGCGGCGCCTGCGGCCTGTGGGAAATCACCGGCGGCGAACCGCTGCTGCAAAAGAATGTGCATGCGTTGATGGCCCGTTTGTGCGATATGGGCAAAACGGTGCTTTTGGAAACCAGCGGCGCCTGCGACATCGCGCCCTGCGATCCGCGCGTGATCCGCATCATGGATTTGAAAACACCAGGTTCCGGCGAGGCGGACAAGAACATCCTGGCCAACATCCCGTTGCTCACCAAGCGCGATGAAGTGAAATTCGTGCTGACTTCAAGGGAGGATTACGACTGGATGAAGCGGATGCTGGCGGAGCACCGACTCGCCGAAAGGGTCGGCAGCGTGCTGGTGTCGGCCGTGTTCAACGCCAAGGCCGACGCCCATGTCAAGGGCTGCGCCGGCCTGCACCCCCGGGTGGTGGCGGAATGGATCTTGGCGGACAAGCTGCCGGTGCGGTTTCAG
Source organism: uncultured Phycisphaeraceae bacterium (assembly GCA_964628335.1). Lineage (GTDB taxonomy): Bacteria > Planctomycetota > Phycisphaerae > Phycisphaerales > Phycisphaeraceae > CANIYR01. The sequence continues at coordinate 7,846 of CAZVNU010000066.1, read as the reverse complement.
ACGCAGTTGCACAAGATCATTTGGGAGCCGAGTACGCGGGGGGTGTGAAAACATCGCTTGCGCCGTGGAGCGCAAGCGGCCGTGCCCGCAACGAAATGAAATGATGCCAAACAAAACAACGCGCGCCCCATTTCGGGGCGCGCGTTGTGGGTTACAGGGTCTTTTCCCAACGCGGCGGGCCGCCGCGTCCACTTTTTCAATGTCCGCTTCCCAGGAGCACCGTGGAGGGCGGTGAGAAGGGGATTTCTCCGCCTTCCCAGGCGATCAGGCCGGGGATGGGGGCGGACGGCAGCAGGGCGCCCTTGGGGACGGCGCGCAGGGCCAGGCCGTAGCGGCCGGCGAGTTTTGGGTGGAAGGAACCGGCGAACAGGAAGGCGCCGGGCAGGTCGCCGGCCCCGGTGCATTCCAGATCGCGGATCTGGGTGAAGGAGGCCAGCTTGCCGTCGGGGCCGACCGGGCCGTAGCAGGCCTGGATGCGCACCTGATCGGAGGTGAGGCCGTCAAGGTGGATGTTGGCGGTCAGGGAGATCGGCTCGCCCACCGTGCGGGCGGAGCCCCCCTCGGTTTTGACGCTGAGGAAGCGCAACTGCGGGAAGGATTCGTGCAGGCGGGTCAGTTCGCTCGAGAGGGTGCGGGCATGCTCGCTGCGGTTGGCGGTGAGCAGCTGGTGGCGGCGGTGGGCCGGCATGTAGTAGTGGCGGCAATAGTCCAGCAGCATGCGGTGGGTGCAGAATTCCGGCCCGTGCTTCTTGATGGTCTGCTTCATGCGCGAGACCCAGCGCGCCGGCACGCCGATGGCGTCGCGGGTGTAGAAGTCGGGCAGGATTTCCTGTTCGATCAGGTCGTAGAGCAGTTCGGCTTCGGCGCGGTCGCGGGTGGCCTCATCGGGGTAGTTGGCGGTGCGCTTGCCGATGGCCCAGCCGGTGCCGGGCAGATAGCCTTCGTCCCACCAGCCGTCGAGGATGGAGCATTGCGGGATGCCGTTCAAGGCGGCTTTCATGCCGCTGGTGCCGCTGGCTTCGAGAGGGCGGATGGGGTTGTTGAGCCACACATCCACGCCGCGCACCAGCATGCGGCCGACCTGCATGTCGTAGTTTTCCAGGACCACCAAGCGGTCTTCCACGCGGTGCTCCTTGGCGAAGCGCTTGATGGCGGCGATGGTGTCCTTGCCCGGGCCGTCGGCCGGGTGGGCCTTGCCCGAGAAGACGATCTGCAAGGGACGCTCGGGGTGGCGCAGCAGTTTGAGCAGGCGCTCGGGCTGGCTCAAAATCAGGGTGCCGCGCTTGTAGGTGGCAAAGCGGCGGGCGAAGCCGATGGTCAGGCTGCGGTCGTCCAAAATGGCGCCGGCCTGGGCAATTTCGTCGGGCAGGTCGCCGTTGCGCTCGGCCACCTGGGCTGCGCGCGAACGGATCCAGCGGATGGTGGAGCGGCGGTAGCGCTCGTGCATGCGCCAGAGATCTTCGTCGGGGATTTGCGCCACCGCTTCCCACAGCGCGGGATCTTCCGGGTTCTCCTGCCAATCCACGGGCAGGTAATGGGTCAGGTGGCGGTGGATTTCGCCGCCCATCCAGCTGCGCAGGTGGACGCCGTTGGTCACATGGCCGATGGGC
>CAZVNU010000066.1:0-6226 GCA_964628335.1 uncultured Phycisphaeraceae bacterium | reverse complement strand
GGTCGGAGATCTGGCCCGGTTTGCCGGTGGCCGAAGTGCCCATCGGCAAACCGGGCCAGATCTCCGACCACATGGCGCGGCTGATTTCGCCGTGCAAACGGGCCACGCCGTTGGCCGATTCGCAGGTGCTAAGGGCCAGCACCGCCATCGAGAAGTTGCCGTGGCGGGCGCCAAGGGCCAGCACGCGGTCGAGCGAAACGCCCATCTTCTGCGCCACCGGCTCCAAATACTGGCTGGTCAGACCCAGGTCGAATTTGTCGATGCCGGCGGCCACCGGGGTGTGGGTGGTGAACACTTGGCCGGCGCGCACGGCGGCCAGGGCCTGCTCAAAGTCGAGGCCGTCAGCCTCCATGCGCAGGCGCATTTCTTCCAGCGAGAGGAAGGCGGCGTGGCCTTCGTTCAAGTGACGCACGCTGGGCTTGATGTTAAGCGCCGCCAGCATGCGGCGCCCGCCAATGCCCAGCACCAATTCCTGCTGGATGCGGGTTTCGGAGTTGCCGCCGTACAGGCGCAGGGTGATGTCGCGGTCTTGCGCGGAGTTTTCCGGCAGGTTGGTGTCGAGCAGATACAGCGGTACGCGGCCGACTTTGGCCAGGTAGGCGCCCACGCGGATTTCGCGGCCTGGCAGGCTCACGCCCACGGTCAGGCGCTTGCCCTTGCCGTCGAGCACCGGCTCGAAGGGCATCATGGCCGGATCGATTTCGGGGTAGGTTTCCTGCTGGCGGCCGGCATCGTTGAACCACTGCTCAAAGTAGCCCTGGCGGTAGAACAGGCCCAGGGCGACCAAGGGAATGCCAAGGTCGCTGGCGGTCTTGAGGTGGTCGCCAGCGAGCACGCCCAAACCGCCGGAATAATTGCGCACGCTTTCGGTCAGCGCGTATTCGGCACAGAAGTAGGCGATGGTGGATTTTTCCGTGGTTTCACCAGGATAAATGTTGGGGAAGCGGCCCGGTTTTCCCAGGTAATCGGCCATTTGCGCATGCACGCGCTGCACGCGGCTGACAAAGGCGGGGTCCTGGCTGGCTTGGTCCAATTTTTCCTGCGCGCAGCGGGCGAGCAAGAAGATCGGGTTGTGGCGGCTGGACGACCACAGGTCGGAATCAATGTCGTGGAAGAGTTGGATGGCATCCGGCGACCAGCACCACCACAGGTTGCGCGCGATGGCGTCCAGCGGGGCAAGGGGGGCGGGCAGGGCGGGAACGATGTCGAAGGTGTGGAGGGGCATAAAAAGGGGAAAGTGAAAAATGAAAAATCAAACGGGGATTTTAGGCGTCGATGCCCACCAACTGCATTTCCTTCAACCGTTCGCGCATGTCGGTGACGATGTTGGAGTAAACGATGAAGGCGTCATACGGCGTTTTGTACGGGTTGAAGTATTTGTGCACATCGCCGTCGTTGAAGAACTTGGTGCACATGTAGTAGAAGTGGTCCGAGGTCAAAAGACGGCGCCACTGTTCGATCAGGATGTCGTCGCCGCTGGCTTTGACCGGGCCTTCCAGCGCGTAGACCATTTCGGCGGCGGCGTCCTGCATCGGGTTGCCGAGCCAGGCGGTGGTGTCGCGCTCGGTGTCGGCCCAGCTGATGTTCTGCGGCACATCCAGTTTGGCCACCGGACGGAAGTCGCGGGCCACTTCCGACGGGGTTTTGAAGGTGAAGTCGGCGTGCTTGAGCAGTTCTTCGGGCCAGGCGTTGAACATCTCGAAAATGCCGGTCGAGGCATCCTGGTGCTCGCCGAAGGTTTCGTAGTCCATGAACAGGTTGACCACCTCGGAGGAACCCGCGAACTGGTGCATCCAGCCGGCGTATTTTTTGGCGGTCAGCGGCCGCTCTTTCCAACTCGGATCGCCGAAACGGAAGGCCAGGTCGTCGCTCAAACGGTAGTTCTTCAGCAGCAGGCGGATTTTTTCGCACGGCCGCGGCATGTAGACGAAGTTGGGGCTGCGCCAGCCCAGGATTTTGTCGGCACCCTCGGTCAAGATGGCGTGGTAGCCCAAGGCTTCGATTTCCTGCGCCAATTCGTTGGTGTAGATGAGTTCAGTGTTGCGGAAGGCGGTGGGCTCCACGCCAAACAGCGCGCGGATGCGGTCGCGGTGCAAGACCACCTGATCGTGGAATTCGCGGCGCGAAAACAGGAAGGACAACGAGTGGTGGTAGGTTTCGCCGATGAGTTCCACGCAGCCGGTGTCCACCAATTCCTTGAAGGAGTCGATCACCTCCGGGCAATACAGTTCGAATTGGTCGAGCGCGGTGCCGGTGATCGAGTAGCTGACGCGGAAGGCCCCCCGGTGGCGGCGGATCAAATCCAGCATCATCTTGTTGGCGGGCAGATAGCAGCGGCGCGCCACCTTGCGCACGATCTCGGCGTTGGAGGATTCGTCGTCGTAGCCGTGGCCGTGGCCGATGCCGATGTTGAAGAAGTTGAAGTCCCGGCGCAAGCGCCAGGGCTGGTGGACTTGAAAGTAGAGGGAGACGGCGTTCATGGGGGGCATGGGCTTTGGCCCATGGGCTGTGGAGGGATTGGAGAGAGAAACTTGCACATGGGCGGGGCGCCCATGCCACCGCCGCCTCAGGATTTTGCCGCCTGCACCGCCTGCTCGTACACCGAGAGCACGCGGGTGGCCGCGCCATCCCAGGTGATGTCGTTGAGGGCCAACTGGTTGAGTTCCAATTGGCGGCGGGTGACCGGCGCGCTGCGCAGGGTGCTTTCGATGGCGCGGGCGGTTTCGCGCACATCCCAGAAATCCACCTGGTGGGCGTGCGGCAAAATTTCCGCCACGCCGGACTGCTTGGAGAGGATGACCGGCACATCATGCTTCATCGCTTCCAGCGGCGTGATGCCGAAGGGCTCCGAGACGCTGGGCAGCACATACAGATCGCAGGTGGCGAACATGCGGTCGACATCGGCGCCGCGCAAAAAGCCGGTGAAGTGGAAGCGGTCCACGATTTTGAGGTCGGCGGACCGCTCGATCATGCGCGGCAGCATGTCGCCGGAGCCGGCCATGACGAAGCGCACGCCCGAGACGCCGTCGGCCAGCCATTCCTTCTTGTGGGCCTTCCAGCGGTCGAGCACGATTTTGGAGGCTTCGATGAAATACTCCGGCCCCTTCTGGTGGGTGATGCGGCCAAGGAACAGCACGATCTTGTCGCGGAAACGAAACGGGATGTCGTCGCGGTGCACGGCGCTGTCCTTTTCCACCGCGTTGTGGACCACTTTGATTTTGGCTTCCGGGATGCCGTATTTCTCCATCACGATCTGCTTGGTGCGGTGGCTCACCGCGATGATCTTGTCGGCGCTCTGCATGCCGTGGCGCTCCAAGGCCACGATGCGCTCGTCGCCGTGGTCGCCGCAGCGGTCGAATTCGGTGGCGTGCACATGGAACACCAGCGGCTTGCCGCTGGCGGCCTTGGCGCTGGCGCCGGCCAAGGCTGCCATCCAGTCATGGGCGTGGATCACATCGAATGTTTCGGTCGCGCCAAGGCGGGCGCCGACCAAGCCGTAGCGGAACACTTCGCCAAGCAAGTCGCCGGCGTAATCACCGGAGAAATGCAGCAGGCCGTCCTGCGATTGCGCCGCCTGCGAGAGCCAGTGGAAGTCGCTGGCGATCTTGCTTTCGCGCCCCTCGAATTCCGCGCCGTAGGTGCCGGGGGTGAGGTAGGGCGCCAGCGGCGAATCCACCTCCAACCATTCCATCGAACTGTGCCACGAGCGGATCAGCTGGGGCGTGGCCGGGCTGCCCGGGGGCGGCGGCACCGAGCCGGCATCAACCAAAGTCACATGGGTTTTGGTGTTGCCCTTGGACTTGGGCAGGACGAAAGTGATTTCTGCGCCTTGGGCCACCAGGCTGCGGGTGAGGCCAAAACAGGCTGTGCCCAAACCGCCACTGATGTGGGGGGGGAATTCCCAGCCAAACATTAAGACTTTCATGAGGAACCGATTTCTTGGAAGAGGTTTGGGGTGTGCGCCAGAAGGCGGATGATGGGTGATGGGTTAATTGGGGCGCAGCAGCCAACTGGCGCGCAGGGTTTCAGCCACGCTCCAAGCCTGCCAGGGGCAGCCTTCGGGCAGGTGGGGTTCGTTGGCGTCGCATACTTCCGGGATGCCAGCATAGCCAACCCGCGATGGTGAGTTTTCCGCAAACAGGGTGCCAAAGTAATTTCTCAGGGCCTCCGCATTGATTTTTTTACCGCCCTGGGCTGCCGTCGCCGCCACTGCTGAAACATAAATACCTGTCAACCATGGCCATACGGTTCCCTGGTGGTAGGCATGGTCGCGCGTCGCAGGACTGCCGGCATAAGTCGGGCAATAGTCTTTGGCGTCCGGCGTCAAAGTGCGCAAGCCCACCGGGGTGAGCAGGTGCTCGCCGATCTGGATGAGCGCCGCCTTGGCGTGCTCCAAGGGCACAAAGCCCTGCTCGAGTCCCAGCCAAATCGCCCATAGCTGGTTGGGGCGCAAGAGGGGGTCGGGTTGGCCGGATTCATCCAAGCGGTCGGCGAAATAACCTTGCTTGGGCAGGAAAAACAGGGTGTCGAAGTGGGCCTGGCCCTGGGCCAAAGCTTCCAAGCAATGGTCGGGCAGGGGCAGATTGCACTCGGCGTTGAGGCGTTTGGCCAGTTGGAGGGCGTTGAGCCACAGGCCGGCCATTTCCACCGGCATGCCGGCGCGTGGGGTGACTGGTTGGCCGTCCACCTTGGCATCCATCCAGGTGAAATTGGTGCCGGCATGGCCCGCCCGTGGCAGCCCGTGTTCGGTGATGGTCACATGCGGGGCTTCGCCGCGCAGCCACAGATTGAGGATGCGCATCAGGTCGGCGCCGCAACGATCGGACAAAGTTTGGATGTCGCCGCCAAAGCGTACATATTCACTGCATGCCCAAAAAGTAAGCAGGGTGGCATCCACTGCGTTTTCGGCGCCGGCGCCATCGGCGCCAAACAGGTTGGCCACCAAGCCGCGCGGGGTGCGGGCCAGCAGGCTGGCGATCAGATCCAACCCGGCATCAAGTTCGCCTTGCACGAAACACAGCCCCGGCACGCTGATGGCGGTGTCGCGGCCCCAAGCGCCAAACCACGGGTAGCCGGCAATCAGGCTGGGCCCTTGGCCCGGCAGGTTGGTCAAGAAGGCGGCCGGATCCAAACCCAACGGGCGCGGGCGGGATGAAGCATCGGCCATGGCCGCATCCCACAGGTCGTTGGGCAGGGCATGGCTGCGGGTCAGCCCGGCGCGCAAAGTGATGCAGGGCAGCAGGGGAAATTCAAAAAAGCCGGGTGAAAACACATCCTCAGCATCGGGGTAGCCGCGGGCGGCATCTCTGGCGTAGACCAGGTTTTGGTGCCAGTCGGGCGAGTCGTGGAATGCCAGCGGCGGCTCCGCCTCAAGAACCAGGTGCGGCAGGCCGTGGTAGGGGCGGTAGTTCACATGGCGGCCGTTGATCTCGACCCGCGCATTGAGTGCGAAATTGGCCTTGGTCAGGGCGTGGGCGCTGCGGGCCGGCACCATCGGGCGCAGGCGCAACTGCGCCTTGGCGCCGGCCGGTTGTTTGAGCACTTCGACCCGCACCAACACTTCGCTGCCGGCCCAGACGGTTTGTTCTTGGGCGGCGTTGGGGGCGGTTTGCCAAGGCACGCTTTGCCGCGGCATCAGCACGCTCATGCGCAGGGTGAAGCCTTCGGCCTGCCAGGTGGTTTGTGCGCAAGGATTTGATTCAAAACTTGTTACATGTTCGCCACCAACTGGATAGCGGGTGCCGTCTTGGTAGGTCACTTCCGCCAATTCGATCAAGCGGCCATCTTCCAGCACCAAGGTGGGGTCCAGCCGTTGCAACATCACATGCGGACCGGTGCCGGGCAAATTGGCCACCAGCAAGCCGTGGTAACGGCGGGTGGGCCCCATGGCGGTAGACAGACTGGCGTTGCCCCCGAAGCCGTCGGTTTGCAGCCATTCGTGCGTCAAATGCGGGTTTTTATCCTCCACTGCAAACTCCAGGGCTCAAAAAGGGCTCGAAAGAAGCGGATTGTACCGGCAAGGTGCTTATCCACGGGTTGTCAAGGCGTGTAGTACGGTTTGAGCGCCTTGACGATTTGGGCGCAGGCTTCCTCGCGTGAAATCGCCCCGCTGTGGCGCCAGAGGATTTCGCCGCCCGGGGCCACCAAAATCGTGTGGGGGATGGGGCCGGGCCACTGGGGATCCAGCGCGGCCACCAGGGCTTCCTGTACGCCGGCGGCGCCCAGG
>CAZVNU010000065.1:9636-9901 GCA_964628335.1 uncultured Phycisphaeraceae bacterium | reverse complement strand
CGGGGTGATCCAGCAGGCGCCGCACCGTCGGCAATGCGTTGGCTTGCGGAACGCGCTTCATCAGACGCATGCAGGCGGCCAGAACTTCGGGGTGATCTTCCTCCCCCTTGGCCAGACGGGTGGCGATGATTTGGGCGCTTGGCGCATCGCCGACGATGTTGAGCAAGTGCACGCTGCTGGCCCGCACCTGCGGCATGGAATAAGCCAGGCAGCCGCGCATGGCTTCGCGCACCGCATTGGAGACCGGGCGCCCCAGGGCCACCTG
>CAZVNU010000065.1:8089-9626 GCA_964628335.1 uncultured Phycisphaeraceae bacterium | reverse complement strand
AATGTTATAGTGCAATTCCAACGCCAGCAAGCGCACTTCGGCCAATTCGGCGTCATTGAGCATGCGCTCCAAATGCCGGATCACTTTTTCCTTGGCGGCCAATTCTTTTTCGAGCAGTTCCTTCTCCAGCGACTTCTTGTCAGCCAACTCCTGCTCGGTGGTCGCTTTGGTCGCCAGCGCCCTGGCCAGCAATTCCTTGGCTGCCAGCTCACCGGCGATTTCGCCATCAAACAAAGCCTCTTCCTGCTTGACGATGCGGCTGACATAGCGGAAGGCCTCCGCGCGCCCGGCGCGCACGGCGGCTTCCAAGCGGTCTTTCAAATACAAGTTGAAAGCCACCGGATCGCGGCGTTTGGCCAGGGTCTGCCATTCCGCCAATTGCGCGGGGGAGGGGTCACCCGACAAGCAAAACATCTGGCGCAAGGCGGCGTTGACCGGGCCGCGAAAAGCCCAGTCACCCGGCTGCTTGCCCGCATGCACGGAGAGCAGCACCTCCAAACTGGCATGCGAGGGGAAGTAGCCCAGCGCGCCCAGCGCCGCCGCCCGCCGTTCAAAGGGCAGCGAGGCGTCAAGCCCCCAGGCGCCCAAGACGCCGAGCACCTCGGCGTCTTGAAACCGGCGCAGGGCTTTTTGCCAGCGCATCGGGCGCGCGCCGCTCCCTTGCGGCATGGACAGCAGCAGTGCATCGGCCAACCGGCGCGACACCGGGGCTTCGGGGTCTTCGGCCAGGCAGCCGAATACGGCGTCTTTGACGGCGGGGCAAACGGCCTCTTGGCGCAGCCACGCCTCCAGCACGGCGGCGCACTGGTTGGACGGGAGGCGCATGGCCTTGACCAGCAGGGCGGAGGCTTCTTCCGGCGACAGACTTTTGGATGCGGCCTCCACCAACTGCCGCGCGGCCGCCCCCATCGGTTCGGGGCGCGCCTGCCAGGGGTTTTCCGCCGCCACAGCCGAGGCGGTGCACACCAGTGCCCCGGCCAGCCAAGCGACAGAAAGCAGGCGCAAATTGGAAGAGGTGGGCGACACGCCGGGCATCATAAGGCAGTTGCAAAAAACCACGCGCGCCGGAGGCCCGGCAGGCGTGGTTTTGGGTTGTTTTTGATGTTTTTTCAGCTGACTTTGGGGGTCAGGCCAAAGGCGCGGGCCATGGTGGTGCCCAAGTCGGCGGGCGACTCGGCTACATGGCAGCCGGCGGCCTTGAGCGCGGCCAACTTCTCTTCCGCGCCGCCTTCGCCGCCGGAGATGATGGCCCCGGCATGGCCCATGCGACGGCCCTTGGGGGCGGTGCGGCCGGCGATGAACACGGTGACCGGCTTCTCCACATGCTCTTTGATGTACTTGGCGGCCACTTCTTCGTCGTTGCCGCCGATTTCGCCGATCATCACGATGCCGTCGGTGTCGGCGTCTTCGTTGAACATCTTGACCACATCGATGAAGTTGAGGCCGCGCACCGGGTCGCCGCCGATGCCCACGCAGGTGGTCTGGCCGATGCCCTGCTGGCCGGTCTGCCAAACGGCTTCATAAGTGAGGGTGCCCG
>CAZVNU010000065.1:2171-8079 GCA_964628335.1 uncultured Phycisphaeraceae bacterium | reverse complement strand
GCCCGACGGCTTCGTAGGTCAAGGTCCCGCTCTTACTGACCACCCCGATCTTGCCAGGCCTGTGAATGTGACCGGGCATGATGCCGATCTTGCATTCGCCGGGGGTGATGATGCCGGGGCAGTTGGGCCCAAGCAGGGTCACGCCGGCATACTTGGGCAGGGACAGTTGCTTGCGCACACGCATCATGTCGAGCACGGGGATGTGCTCGGTGATGCAGACCACCAGCTTGATGCCGGCGTTGGCCGCTTCCAAGATGGCGTCGGCGGCAAAGGGCGCGGCGACGAAAATCATCGAGGCATTGGCGCCGGTGGCTTTCACCGCTTCGGCCACGCTGTTGAAAATCGGCAAGCCGTTGGGGGCCTTCTGGCCGCCGCGACCGGGGTTCACGCCGCCGACCATGGTGGCGGTGCCATCGCAGAACTGCATGCCGTACTCCAAGCAACCATTGGCATGAAACTCGCCAGCCTTGGGCGCTTCGCCCGGCTTGGAAAGGGAAAGGCCCTGGCAGATGACTTTGGTGGACTTGCTGACGAGAATGGACATGGTGAAAGCCGAAAAAAGGGGTTTGTGTGGAAAAAGTGTGAGGGGAAAGGATAACTAAAAAAAGGAGGTTGAGTGGAAAGGGACATGCGAGGGGAAATGCCGGTGGAAAAGCGGAAAAACATGACATTGAATTCAGGGGCAGCGTCTGTAACGCTGGGCATAAACCCCAAGAAATGGGCCACAGCGCTCATTTTCCAAAAAAAACAGCCCATTGGCCCCCTCCATGCCGGAGATGCTCGCCTTGTGCCTCACGACATCCCAGCTATCCTCAGCGCCATGAAAGGCCCTCCCCTGCTCGAAGTCTGCGTGCTGTCGGCCGACGAGGCCGAGGCCGCCGTCCGTGCCGGCGCGGGGCGGGTGGAGTTGTGCGCCGACCTGGCCCGCGACGGCCTGACGCCGCCGGTCGGGATGGTGCGTGAAACCGTGCGCCGGCTCAGGCCCCTTGGCGCCGCCGTCGCCGTCATGCTGCGGCCGGTGCCACCTCCCGGACCGCATGCCTTCGGCGTGTCGGAAGAAGACGCCCGCCAGTTGGAGCGGCAGGCGCAAGCCTTGCTCGCCGCCGGCGCCGATGCCCTGGTCTTCGGCTTCCTGACCTTGGCTGGCGAAGTGGACTGGCCGCTGGCGGGCCGCCTGCTCGCCATCGCGCAAAGCGCCGGACGGGAAAGCGTGTTCCACCGCGCCGTGGACGCCGCCAGCCGTCCGGACGAAGCGGTGTCCGCCCTGCTGGCGGCGGGGTTCACCCGCATCCTGACCAGCGGCGGCGCCCCCACCGCGCAGCAAGGCGCCGCCTCCCTGGCCCGCTGGCATCAATGGGCATGCCAAGCCGGCCACCCCGACTTCGTGCTGCCCGGTGGCGGCATCCGGGCGCACAATGTGGGGGCGCTGCGGGCCGCCACCGGCATCCGCCAAGCGCATGGCGCGTTTCGTTCGCGCCTTGAGGGGCAACCCGGACCGCTGGATGTGGCGGAGGTGAAGGCGGCGGTGGAAGTTGGCCGCAAGGCCGCAGCGCCTTCCAAGCAACCCCCAGCCATCCCATCGCCTATCTTGCCCGCATGAACACCCGCCTTCGCCCTGCCCTCTGCCTGCTCCCCCTGTTGGCCGCCGCCTGCCAGGCCCCCGGCCCGCAAGCGCCCGCAACCGCCGTCAAAGAGGCCGTGCTGCGCGCCGAGCGCCTGCCGGACGCCCTCGTCACCGAAGACTTGCGCCTCATTGCCCAAGCCGAAGCCGAATTTCCTTGGTGCGCCACGACCCCGCCGGACATTTTTCTCGACGCCGTGGTGCCGCACATGTGTCTCGACGAGGACATCCGTCCGTGGCGGGCCGAACTCTTCCGCCGCTTCGCGCCCATGGCCAAAACCTGCGCCACCCGCCGTGAGGCCATCCTGAAAATCAGCAAGGAAGTCGCCCGCGCATGCGGCGCGCGTTACGACACCCACCGCCGCGCCGCCAACCAGTGCGCGGCCGAGACACTCGAAAGCGGCATGGCCTCGTGCACCGGACTTTCCATCCTGATGGCTTGCGCCTACCGCAGTGTGGGCATCCCGGCCCGCATCGCCGGCGTGGCGCAGTGGGGTGACCGCCCCGGCAACCACACCTGGGTCGAGGTGTGGGACGACGATGGCTGGCACTTCACCGAGTATTACCCCGACAAGACCGGCCTTGACCACGGCTGGGTGCTGCCGGCCTGCCTCTGGCAGAACCCTGAAATTCCCGAACAGCGCGTGCTGGCCCGCAGCGGCGCCGGCGCGGAACCCTTCCGCCTGCCGTGGGACGGCGCCAACCTCTCGCTCAAAGCCGTGGACCGCACCGCCCATTACCAAAAACTCGGCGGCGGGCGCAAATTGCCCGCCCACACGCCGGTGTTGGCGGTGGAGGCGCGCAACGCCAAGGGCGAACGCGTGCCGGTGGCATTCGAAGCCGTCGTCAACGGCACCCCCGTGGGCGGCGGCGAAACCCCGGATGCCAGGATGGACCTCAACAACACCCCCCGCCTGAACGCCGTGGCGGGACGCACGGTGGTCTTCCGCTACCGACTGCCAGACGGGACGGAGCGCACGCAGGACTACACGCCGACGGCACAGAAGCACCAGGGGGTGGTGTTGAAGGTGGAGTGAGAGGTGGGCGCGGTTGAAAACTCACCCGATCGCCGCTGCCCACCACTGCCGCAGATGGCGCGCAAATCCACCCCAGGTTTTTCAACCGTAGAAAAATCGGCGGTTTGAAACCAAGCATCGGCGGCGTTCATGGGGAGCACTCCAAGGGAAGTGCAGAAACGGCCACCGTCACGCCTTCTTCAAAAAGCAAGTCTTCAACACCACCGTGCCGATTTTCTTTTCACGGCACTCCACTTCTTCCGGATGATTGGTCAGGCGAATGCCCTTGAAGGTGGTGCCACGCTTGATGGTGGAAGAACCCGCACCCTTGACCGGCAGATCCTTGATCACCACCACGGTGTCGCCTTCATTCAGCTCTGCGCCATTGCTGTCCTTGGCGGCGGGCTTGGCGAACTGGGCGTCGAGGTCTTCTTCTACATACTTGGCCATGGGATTTTTTCTTCTAATAAGGGGTGAAGATGCGAAAAATGATTCTATCGAAATTTACTGATTCCCATCCCACACCCGAAACCGCGCCGCCTCCGGCTGCGCAACATACATCTTGACCAACTCCATGTAATGGCCCGGCAACCACGCCAGATAGCCTTTTTCCTTCTCATTGACCGGGCGGGCGACTTTGCCGGGCACCCCCACCATCATCATGCCATCCGGAACCACGCTGTTCGGCGGCACCACGCAGCCGGCGGCGATCAGGCAGCCTTTGCCGATCTTGGCCCCGCCCAGCACGATGGCGCCCATGCCGATCAGGCTGTCGTCCCCCACTTCCGCCCCGTGCACCACCGCGCCGTGGCCGATGACCACCCGCTCGCCGATGGTGTTGGGCTTGCCGCTGTCGCAGTGGATCACCGCGCAATCCTGCACATTGGAGCCGGCGCCGATGGTGATTTTGGCCACATCGCCGCGAATGGAGGCGCCGTACCACACGCTGACATTGGGGCCAAGATGGACTTCGCCCAGCACGCGGGCGGTGTCGGCCAGATAAACGCCTTGGATGAGTTTGAAGGACATTCACACATCCTACAATCCCGCCGTGAAAACCGCTTACCTCATCGATGGCTTCGCCCTCATCTTCCGCTCCTACTACGCGCTGCCGCCTTCGATGAAGTCGCCGGTGACTGGCGAGGTCACCAACGCCACCTACGGCGTGGCGGTCAACCTGCTCAAGTTGCTGGCCGACAAACGGCCCGACTATCTGGCGATGGCGGTGGAATCGCGCGTGCCCACCTTCCGTGAAACCATCTACCCCGCCTACAAGGCCCACCGCGACGCCCCGCCGGAGGATCTGGTGGCGCAAATTCCGGCCATTTTGGAATTGGCCCAACTGTTCGGCCTGCCCATCCTGGAAATCCCCGGCCTGGAAGCCGACGATGTACTGGCCACGCTGGCCATCCGCCTGCCGGCTGCGGATGAAAACTTGCGCGTGCGGTTGGTGACCAAGGACAAGGACTTGGATCAGGTGCTCAGTGACCGCGTGGAGATTTACGACGCGCACAAGGATGAAGTCATCGACCCCGCCGCCTTGCTGGCCAAAAAAGGCATCCGCCCCGACCAGGCCCGCGACTATCAGGCGTTGATCGGCGACTCCAGCGACAACATTCCCGGCGTCAAGGGCATCGGCCCCAAGACCGCTGCGACCTTGCTGCAAACCTACGACACCCTCGACAACCTGCTGGCCCATGTCGGCGAATTGAAGGGCGCGCAGAAGGACAAAATCGAAGCGGCAATGAAGGATGGCACACTCGACATCTCGCGCAAACTGGTGACGCTGGACACCACCGCCGACTTCGCCTTTGATTTGGAAAATTGCGCCACCGGCAAGGACGCGATTGGACGCATTCAGGTGGATGCCTTGTTTGAACGCTTCAAGCAACTGGGTTTCCAGAAATTGCGGCCGGATCTGGAACGGCTGCTGGGGCAAAGCGCGCCTCATACCGGGACCGAGGGCGTCTCGCCCTCGATCAAGCCAGCCTCCGCAAAAAAGAAAGCCGAACCCGCCGCCTTCGGGCTGTTCGCTGCGGCAGAGGCGCAAACGGAGGAGGGAATTCACGCGGGCGAGACGCCCTCGGTCCCGGCCGCCGCCATCCTGCGCACCACCGAGGAAATCTCCGCCTTGGTCGCGAAGCTGCGCCAGGACAAACCCCTGCTCGCCTTCGACACCGAAACCCTCGGCCTTGGCCGCACGGCGCCTTTGGTCGGCCTGTGCCTGGCGTGGTCAAAGAACCCCGACCGTGAGGGAGGGGGCGGAGTGGGTTTGTATCGGCGGGAAAGCGTCCCCTCCCTCACGGTCGGGGTTCTTTGCTCTGACGAGGTTTGCTCCGCCTACATCCCCATGCGTTCGCCGGAGCCGCAAGACCATCTCACGCCGGAAGCGGTGATCGAACTCACCCGCCCGCTGTTTGAAGACGCCGCCGTCCCCAAGTGCGCCCACAACGCCAAGTACGATCTGCAAACCCTGCGTGCCGCCGGCTACGAGGTGCGTGGACTGGTGTTTGATTCCATGATCGGCGCCTTTCTGACCGGCGCCCCCGGCATGGGGCTCAAAGATCTGGCGCGCGGCGAATTGGGCATGGAACCCAACGACATCGAAAACCTGATCGGCCCCAAACCCAAGCGCAAGACCGACGCCCCCCAGCGCACCATGGATCAAGTGCCGCTGGCCGCCGCCGCCCGCTATGGCGCCGAAGATGCCGAGATGACCTTGCGCCTGACCCGCATCCTGCAAGGGCGCGCCGCCGCCATGGGCATGCAGTCGCTGGCCGACACGGTGGAAATGCCGCTGATCCAGGTGCTGACCGACATGGAAGACGCCGGCATTTGCGTCGACCGCCAGGTGCTTGGCACCCAGCGCACCGAGCTCGAGGCGCAATTGGTGGACTTGCGCCGGCAAATCCTCGACCTCACCGGCGATTTCAACCCCGACAGCCCCAAGCAACTGGCCGAGGTCTTGTTCGACCGCCTGCATTTCAAAAGCCTGAAAAAGACCACCACCGGGCGCTCCACCGATTCTGAAGTGTTGGAGAAACTGGCCGACGGCGAAGGCGGCAATGAAGTGGCGCCGGAAGCCCAGGCCGTGCCGCGTCTGATGCTGGAATACCGCAGCCTGACCAAATTGGTCGGCACTTATCTGGTGGCATTGGACGCGGCCATCGAGGGCGACGGCCGCGTGCATTGCCGCTTTCACCAAACCGGCGCGGCCACCGGGCGCCTGTCCTCCAGCGACCCCAACTTGCAGAACATCCCGATCCGCACC
>CAZVNU010000065.1:0-2161 GCA_964628335.1 uncultured Phycisphaeraceae bacterium | reverse complement strand
CGAGCAGGGCAAACGCATCCGCGGCGCCTTCGTGGCCGCCCCCGGCCATCGGTTGGTGGTGGCCGACTATTCGCAGATCGAATTGCGCCTGTTGGCCCATTTGTCCGGCGACCCCGGCCTGCTCGACGCCTTTGCCAAAGGCCAGGACATTCACGCGGCGGTGGCGGCGCAAGTATTCGGCGTCGAAGAGGCGGAAGTCTCCAAAGACCTGCGCGCCAAGGCCAAGGCCATCAACTTCGGCATCGTCTACGGCGTGTCGGCCTGGGGGCTGGCCCGCCAGGTCGAAGGCTTGGACAACAAAGCCGCCGCCGAACTGATCGCCAATTACAAGGCCAAATACGCCGGCATCACCGCCTTCCTCGACCAATGCGTGACGGAGGCCAAGGACAAGGGCTTCGTCACCACCATCCTGGGCCGGCGTCGGCAGATCGCCAACATCACCTCGCGCAACAACGCCGAACGCAACCAGGCCGAGCGTTTGGCCATCAACTCGGTGGTGCAGGGTTCGGCGGCCGACCTGATCAAAAAGGCGATGGTGGATTTGCATGCCCGGCTCAAAACCGAATGCCCGCAAGCCCGCCTGCTGCTGCAAATCCACGACGAGCTGGTGCTGGAAGCCCCCACCGAACTGGCGCCCGCGCTGGCCAAGCTGGTGAAAAACACCATGGAGGGCGCCATGATGCTGGCCACGCCGCTGGTGGCGGATACCGGCATTGGCGACAATTGGCTGGAAGCCAAATAAGAACCGGCATCAGCCAGAAACCCTAATAAAAAACGAAAACAAATCACCCGTCACCCGCCAGCCAGCCCCGGAAGTCATCCACAACCTTCGCCCATTGGCTTTCAACCCGCTACAATTCCAGCCCCTTCCCGCTTGAAGCGGGAGTCCGCCTCATCCCACAGACTTATGGCCAGCCAGCCGACCACCGCCAGTCTTGCGTTTGTTGAATCCCTTTACGAGTCCTACCTGACGGACCCTCTTTCGGTCGGCGCCGAATGGCGCGATGTGTTCCAATCGTGGGATACGCCGCCCGCGCCACCGGCATCGGCCCATCCGTTGCCCTCCGGCGCCCGCAACATGGTGGAAGCCGCCTGCGCCCCTGGCGCCCTCAGCACGGCGGAAGCCACCACCAAGCAGCACTTGGTGGACATTCTCATCCGCAACTACCGCACCTTGGGCCATCTTGGCGCCCACTTGAATCCGCTGGCCGACCCCGGCGCCGAACTGCCGCCGGAACTGCGCCCCGAACAGTACGGCTTCACCGCCGACGACATGGACAAACCCTTTGTCCGCAGCGCCACCTTGCCCGGCGCGCAGGTGCGCACCCTGCGCAGCGTGATCGAGCAGATGCAGGCGACCTACTGCCGTCGCATCGGCGTCCAGTTCATGCACATCGACAACAACATGGAAGCGCGCCAGTGGCTCCAGAACCGCATGGAATCGTGCCACAATTCAATCTCCCTCTCGCGGGACGAACAGATGCGCATCCTGTCGCGCCTGGCCGACGCCACTTTGTTCGAAGAATTCATCATGCGCAAATTCGTGGGCGCCAAATCCTTCTCGCTCGAGGGCGGCGAAACCATGATTCCGCTGATGGACCTTGTGCTCGAACATGCCGGAGAAAACGGCCTGCGCGAAGTGGTCATCGGCATGGCCCACCGGGGTCGGCTCAATGTGCTCTCCAATGTCATGGGCAAATCGGCCAGCAAGATTTTCCGGGAATTCAAGGATTCCGACCCCGAATCGGCCATCGGCGGCGGAGATGTGAAATACCACATGGGCCATTCCAGCGACTGGACGACCAGCAAGGGCAAAAAGGTGCACCTCTCCCTGTGCTTCAACCCGTCGCATCTGGAATATGTCAATGCGGTGGCCTTGGGCCGCGTGCGCGCCAAACAGGATGTGACCGACCTTGGAACCCATGGCGAACACGGCATCGCGTTGCTCATCCACGGCGACGCCGCCTTTGCCGGCGAGGGCATCGTGCAGGAAACCCTTCAGTTGTCCGAACTGGAAGGCTACACCACCGGCGGCACCGTGCATGTGGTGATCAACAACCAAGTCGGTTTCACCACCAACCCGGCCGATTCGCGCTCGACCCACTACTGCACCGATGTGGCGCGCATGTTGCAAAGCCCGATTTTCCATGTCAACGGAGAG
>CAZVNU010000064.1:0-9902 GCA_964628335.1 uncultured Phycisphaeraceae bacterium | reverse complement strand
GACCGGCGGCGACTGCCGCCCCGCTCTTGAGCGACACCTCGCGCTCGCGGTCAGGCCCGCCCATCAACACCAAAACATCAAGCGGCAGGGGGGTCGAAGCGGGTTGCGGGGAGGATGGCATGGGGTTTTTTCGACCAATGGCAGGGGGGCGCTTGAATTACAATCCGTGCCTTATGACGACCTCCCAACCCACCCTGATTGACGGCGCCCAAGTTTCCAAAGATTTGTTGGAGGCCTGCCGTCTGCGTGTTGAAAAAATCAAAGCCGCGTCCGGCGTGACGCCCTGCCTGGTCACCATTTTGGTGGGGGCCGACCCTGCCAGCGTGACTTACACCCAAATGAAGCGCAAGCGTTGCGAATCCATCGGCATGCGGAGCATGAAGGTGGAATTGCCGGCGCAAACCACCACCGCGCAATTGGTGGCGGAAATCCAAAAATTGGGCGCCGACCCGACCATCCACGGCATCTTGCTGCAGCATCCCAGCCCCAAGCATATTGACGAGCGCGAAGCCTTTGAAGCCATTCCGGTGGCCAAGGATGTGGACGGCGTCACTTGGGGTTCGTTTGCCCGCATGTACTTTCCCGATGAGGCCGCCCATCGCGGCGGCGTGTTCGGCTCCTGCACCCCGGCCGGCATGGTCCGGCTGCTGGATGCCTACGAAATTCCGATCGAAGGGCAGGAAGTGGTCATCATCGGCCGCAGCGCCATTTTGGGTCGTCCACTGGCCGGCATGCTGCTGGCCCGCAATGCCACCGTCACCATCGCCCACAGCCGCACCCAAAAACTGGCCGAGGTGGTGCGCCGGGCCGACATCGTCTGCGCCGCCGTGGGCAAGCCGAATTTCGTGCAGGGGGACTGGCTCAAGTCCGGCGCGGTGGTGCTGGATGCCGGCTACAACCCGGGCAATGTGGGCGATTGCGATTTCGCCGGCTGCTCAAAAAACGCGTCGTATATCACGCCGGTGCCCGGCGGGGTGGGGCCGATGACCATCGCGACTTTGATTGAGCAGACGGTCGAAGGCTGCGCACGCCAACTCCATTTGAAAATCTAATGGCCACCTTCAACCCCACCGACCCCACCTACGACATCCCCAAAATCACCGGCGTGTGCGCGGCGAGCAACCGGCCGTTGGAGGCGGGCGAAAAATATTTCGCCGTGCTGCTGGATCCGCCACCGGAAGCGCGGGCCCTGCCCGAAGACGGGGAAAAACAGGAAGACGCGCCCAAACTTGCCGACCTGGGCTTCATCCGCCGCGATGTGGCGATGGAAGCCTGGGACCACGGTTGGCGCCCGCCCTATCTTTTTTCGTACTGGCAAAGTGAAGTGGAATTGCCCGGGGCCAGGAAAAAAATGTTCGTGGACGACACCACCCTCACCCAGATGCTGCGCGATCTGGAGGGGGTGGCCGAAGCCTCGCGCGTGGCCTTCCGCTACATGGTGGCGTTGATCCTGATGCGCAAGAAAAAATTGCGCTTTGAAAACATTGAGCGCCGCGAAGACCCCGATGGCGACGGCCCGGTGCAGGAGTGGTGGGTGTTCACCCCCAAGGAGGACCCGTCCAAGGGGCACTTCGGTCGCTGGAAAGAGGATGAAAAGATCACCGTGCAGGACCCTTGTTTGCAGGAAAGCGACGCGCAAACGGTGGTCGAGCATTTGACCGACATCCTGGGAAGTGATTTCGCCAGCGGGACCGGCGACAAGGTGGAAGAAAAAAAGGAGGGGGAATGACCGCCCGCCTTCTGATGGCCGCGGTTCTGCTATGGGCGGCGGGCTGCCAGATTGATGCCCCCGGCCGCGCCACGCCCCTTGGCCGGGTCGGCCCGGTTCCCGCCAGGCACGCCATTGCCACCGCCGATTTGCTGGCCAAGTACAACGCCAATGCCACGCGGCTGGCCAAACTGTTCGTCCGCACCCAGGTGTCCTTGACTTGGCAGGAAGAAGGCCCGGGCGGCAAACTGAAAAACCGCCAGGAAAAGGGCGACGGCAAGATTTTTTTCCAAGCGCCGGCCAGCACCGTGTTCACGGTGGAAGGGCCGACCCAATGGTATTTGTGGGCGGGTTCCGACGGTAAGCGTTACTGGCTGTTTGACCGCACTCGGGATCCGTCCACACTGTATGTTGGCGACTTGAATGGGCCGGCCGCCAAGCGCGGTTTTTTGGGGTTGCCGGTGCGCCCGCAGGATTTGCCGGTGCTGCTGGGCTTGAAGCCGCTGGATCCGGCGGTGAAAACCGATGTGCTCTGGTGCGTGGATGCGGCCGGGCGGGGGATGTATTGGGTTGAGCAGCCGGGCTTGCGCCTGCTGTTGCACCCGGAATACGCCTGGCCACTGCGGGTGGAATTGACCAACGCCGCCGGCCAGCCCCAGGTGGTGGCCGAACTGTCTGGCGCTTTGGTTTGTGAAAACGGCGGAGTGCTGCGCGAACGGGTGGCGGTTTTCCCCATGCATCAGCCGGCCAGGCTGGATTTGACGGTGCGTTCAGTGCAGGCCGGTTCGGACCGGGTCAAGCCGGGGTTGTTTGAGTTGGAGCGGGTGCTCATCCCGGCCAACAAACCCGAAAAAACCATTAACTTGGATGCGCCGCGCTGACCATTTTCCTGGCCGGTGGCCGGAGCTTGTTTTGCCGACGAACATATTTCCATACCGTCAATTAAATTTTTCTTGACTTTTGCTCACAGCGGGTTCTAATGCCGCTTTGATTCAGTTCATCCTTTGGGGAGCAGAGATATGGCCAAACATAAATCCGCTTGGGGCGTTGAAATCGGTTCGTTCGCCCTTAAAGCCGTCAAACTCGTCGCCACTGACAACGGGGTCGACATCGAGAATTATGTGGTTTTGCCCTACAAACAGGTGCTGTCTACGCCCGATGTGGACGGCGGGGAAGTCATGCGTCTGGTGCTGCAGGAGTTTTTGTCGCGCAATGAACTGGACGGTTCCACGGTGGTGGCTTCCATGTCCGGGGCGGCGGGGGTAACCCGCTTTGCCACTCTGCCGCCGGTGGAGCCCAAACGCATTCCTGAAATCGTCAAGTTCGAGGCGGTGCAGCAGATTCCCTTCCCCATCGATCAGGCAGAGTGGGATTACCACATCTTTCAGCAGGCTGACTTGCCGGATGTGAAGGTGGGGGTGTTCGCCATTGCCCGCGAACGGGTGCTGGAATTCACCGCCAACCTCAATGCGGCCAATGTGGGGCTGGAGTCACTCACGCTCTCCCCGCTGGCGGTATTCAATGCCTTTTCCTACGACCATAAATTGGCCGAGAGCCGCAAGTGCACGGCCTATGTGGATATCGGCACCATGGCCACCGATGTGATCATCGTTGAAGACAATGTGCCCTGGGTGCGCACCTTCCCTTTGGGTGGCCATCACCTGACCGAAGCCTTGGTCAAGCAACTCAAAATCAGTTATGCCCGGGCCGAAGAAGAAAAGCTCGGCTTGGCCACCAGCAAAATGGGCAAGCAGATGTTGCAGGCCATGCGTGGCGTGGTGCTGGACTTGGCCCAGGAAATCAGCCGTTCAATCAACTACTACCAGCAACTCAACCGCGGTTCGGAAGTCAAGCGCATCGTGGGGATCGGTTCTTCGTTCAAGCTGCCTGGTTTGGTCAAGTTCTTGTCCCAAAATCTGCCGGTTGAAATCGAACGTCTGGAGCAATTCAACCGTTTGGAAGTCAGCGGACGCCACGGTTCGCGTCTGGTGCAGCATTCCATTGAGTTGACCACCGCCTACGGCCTGGCCTTGCAGGGGCTTGACGAGGCCCGCGTGCACGCCAATCTTCTGCCGCGCCAAGTGTTGCTTGGCCGGTTGTGGAAGGCCAAAAACTGGTGGTTTGTCGGCGCCGCGGCCAGTGTGGCGGCGGCGGCCGCAGTGGCGGGCGGGGCGTGGCTTTCGGCTTCGGCCAGCGCCAAGGATGTGTTGGCCAACAATGCGCTCAACAGCGTGATCCTTGAAGCGGACAAATACAAGGAGCAATTGGGGCAACTCAAGAGCGAAGATCCGCGCGCCATGAGCGAGACCATGATGCGCACGCAGGCGTATCGCGACCTTTATCCCCGCATCATCGAGGATGTGGCCGCAGTGATCGGCACCATCAAAGCGCCGCCGGCCTTGCTGTCCAACGCGCCTGATTACAAGCAAATCCAGGCCATCCCGGCGGGCGGGCGCACCCGCCTGATTATCCGCAAGACGGAATTCAACTATGTGCCGCCGCGCCCCAAGGCGGGCGGGGTGGCGCTTGATCCGGTGGCCACCTTCAATTTTTCCGCGCAACCGGGGGGCAATCCCGCATTCAACGGCGTGTGCGAACCGCCGCGCATATCGGTGGTCATTTCCTGTTCCCTGCCCATGGATGCCAGTGAAGTTTCGCCCCTGATCGCATCCACCGTCAAGCCATGGCTGGAGGCCGAGCAAAAGCGGCTTGAAGAAGCGCATAAGGTGTGGGCTGCCGCCCAGGCCGCCTTTCAGGCTGCTTACCAAGACCAGCCCGAGGATGAGCAAAAAAAACTTGCGGCGGCGGAATTGCTCAAGAAAAGCCCGGACCGCCTGTATCGGATCAAATTCGACCCCAACAACCTGTTCCAGCGCGATGCGGTGCTGGCCACCGGTGCGGCCATCCCCACGGGGGCTACGGGGGCTACGCGGGCTTTCGGTGCCGGCGCGGTGGGCGGCGCCGCGGCGGATATCGGCCTGCCCAGCCTGGCCAAACTGCTGCCTTCCCGTCCTGATTTGGGGACCGAGAAGAACATTTCCTTCCGCATGGCTTGGGATCTGGAATTGGTGAACCCCGAAGATGCCCGCAAAGAATTGACCGCTGCCGCCAAGACGGCATCCAGCCCGTCGGCGGATGCCGCTCCAGCCACCCCCATCGATCCCGCCGCCAAGGAGGTTCGCCCATGATTTCAATGCACAAGACAATCCATTGGACCAAGCACAACATTCCCATCGTGGCATCTTTGGTGTTCGCCTTCGCCAGTTTGTGCGTGGTGCTGGTGATCACCCTGTTCTTAAGGGGCGTGGTGACCGGTTCGGTTGAAAAATTGGTGGCCGACCAATCCGGAAGGGCTGAAAAATTATTGACCACGACCCGGGTGAAATTACCCTCCGAGCCCGGTGCCGACATGATAGACAAGGGCGTGGTGGCCAATCCCAAATTGATCGAGGCCATGGTGCTCATCAATGACCGGTTCAATAAAACAGGAACCGAAATGCGCGACCTTTCGCGCAAGATCAACGGCGATGCCCATGAGAAAACCTGCATCCTGCCCGAAGGCGGTTTGGATGTGTTTACGCTGCCCAAGGTGCGCCAGGCCTATGACAAAAGTTTTGCCGCCGCGCTGTGGCATCCCCAGTTTTCTCCGTTGGCCGCCGAACTGACCGATGAGATGCGCAAGCAATTGGCCATCCGGCCGCTGCTGGCCGGCATGCCTTATTCGACCAAAAAACTGCAGGAAATCTCCGACGAATCGGTCAAGGCGTCGCTCAAGGCGCGTTTTGTGACCAAGATGGGCGATCTCAATCCGAAGCAACAGGTGGATGTGGAGGATCTGGCCCGCAATGCCGTGCTGCAAGCCATGCATGCCAGGGCGCAAGCCATCGCCATCTATGCCGATGCGGACCCGGCTTCCCCAGCCTATCCCTTTGCCGGCTTGGTGCGCGACTGGGGGCGGGTCGGCACCCTGCCGTCAGCGGATCTTGCCTATGAATCCCAGGCCGATTTGTGGGTTTTGCGCGATATGATGGAAGCCCTGTCGCGGGCCAACCACATCGGCGAGGAAGGCTATTCGGTGCTCAACGCCCCGGTCAAGCGGCTGCTGCGGCTGCATGTCGGCCGTGACGGTTATGTCGGCTTGCACACCTTGGGCATGGTGGTGGGTTCCTCGGCCGGCGGCAGTGCGTCGACCGCGTTTCCAACGCCCAGTGTCGCACTGAATCCCGAAGGCAGCCCCCAAGTTGAAAACTTTTTCGCCAGTCCGACCGGCCGCATTTCCAATGCGACTTACGATGTGAAACATGCCAAACTTGAAGTGCTGGTGGATGTGTCCCGCTTGCCCGAACTGATGGCGGCCATCGACGGTGTCAACGCCATGACCGTGGTGGGACTGCGGCTGGAGGATGTGGATGAATACAAAGAATTGCGCGAGGGAGGCTATTTTTACGGCCCATGCGATGTGGTCAAGGCCACCCTGGTGGTTGAGACGCTTTGGATGCGCAGTTGGACCGTCCCCAAAATGCCGGAAGCCACCCGGAAATACCTTGGTCTTTCCGTGACCCCGTGACCGCCAATGGACCGCCCCATTATTTTCAGGATTTCACCGTATGAAGATCAAAAACACCACATTCATCCAAAAGCACATCGAAAAAATCGTGCTGGCTTCCGCCGTGGGATTGTTCCTGATGGTGGCGACCTATTACCTGCTGGGCATCCCCGCCCAACCGTTTGCGGTCAAGATTTCCATCGGCAAAGAGATCAAGGCATTGGCCATCAGCGAGGTGCCTGAGCAGTTGCAGAAGAAGGCTGATGAGTTGCGCAAGAAAGTCGATGCGAAAAGCCCGGTGTACCCAGAGGATTACCTGCCGCCCAATTACCCGAAATTGCTCAATGAATTGCGCGCCAAGCCGGTTGTCTCAGGCGTCAGTCCGCCGGCGGTGTGGGGTGATTTCCCCTTGGGCAGCAAAGACGCCGGGCTGACGGATGTGGCCTTTCCCTTTTATTACCTGCCCCGTCCGCCCGTCCCGAGTGGCGCCAAGGCTGTTGTCGGCAATGTGGTTTTGGCTTCGGGAGAGGACAGTGTGTATGTGAGTGTGGAAGCGAAGTTGGATCTTCCCGCGTGGTACAAGCGCATGCGCGATGGTGACAATGCGCGCAAAAGCGGCCAGGAACCTCTGAGCCCGCAAATCGCCAAACAGGGCTTGCATGTGGCCGGCGTCTATCTTGAGCGCGAGCAATGGGAGCCGGCCCGGCGCGCCTTTGGCAAGCCCGTGCGCATCATCATGGACGAGGGGCATCTCTGCTATTTCGAGGAGCAGGCCGTGTGGAACACGATGGATGAAAATGACCGCGAGAAGGCCGTGGCATTGATTAAATCCATCAAAGACAATCAGTCCAAGATTCAGCGCCCGGATTTCCCCGCCTTGGATCCCGTCAGCCCCGCGCCGTTGTTGCGTGAGGAGGTCCCCGTGCCGGTGGCAGAAAATACGGCGCCCCCAACCAAGGATGACACCGCATCGCAGGACAAGGCGCGGCCGGTGCGTTTGTGGGTCCATGATTTGACGGCTGAGTCCGGGAAAAAATACCGCTACCGTCTGGTGGCCACCGTGCTCAATCCTCTTTACAGCCTCCCCGACAAATCGATGGCAAAAGAGTTGGTGCTTCAGAATGCCACCAAAGTGGCGCTGGCCCCCCAGGCTGCCGAGGTCCGCAAAGCCCCTTGGGTGGAAGTGGTCATTCCGCGCAATTTCCATTGCTTCTTCACCGAAGTTGCCGGTATCCGGGCGAAATTCGAAGTTTGGAAGGTGGTCTCGGGGCAATGGGTGGGGCAGACCTTTGAAACCAAAGTGGGCGATGCCATCGGCAGCAAGCAGGCCATGGTGACTTTCCCCGGGGGGAATGTCCGTCCGGTGGATTTGGACAGCCACAAGATATTGGTGGACATTTTGGATGTGCCCGACCCGGAGCACGGCGACCGCAAAGTCAAGGCCGCCTTGCTGATGAATGCCGACGGCACGCTGGAGACGCGTCATGCAAGCCAGGATCTGGGCAGCTCCGACCGAAAACTGGTGCAGGGACGGGGTGATGCCCCCGCGCCGGCCACGACGCCCGGTGATTTCCGCCAGAAGCGTTGATTGCCTTGTTCCAAAAGACCCGGCCCATTTTGGGGCCGGTTTTTTTTATGCCGCAGCCTTGGCGCATCTTGGCTACCCTACGCCCCATGTCCCAACCGATCACTGATTCCGATGTGCGCCATGTGGCCAAATTGGCGCGTTTGCACCTTTCCGATGCCGAAGTTTCGGCCACCACGGCGCAACTTGGCAGCGTACTTGCCTATGTCGGCATGCTGCAGGAGCTTGATGTCACCGGCATCGAGCCGTTGACCCACGCCCTGGACCAGACCAATGTGCTGCGCGATGACGCGCCAAGCCCCGGCTTGCCGGTGGATGAGGCGCTTGAAAATGCCCCCGATCGCGATGGTGATTTCTTTGCCGTGCCCAAGGTCATCGGTGAAGGGGGGGGCGCTTAAATGTCTTTTGATCCCACCACCACCACGCTGATCACCTTGCGCGATGCCATCGCCGCCAAAGAAGTGTCCTCGGTCGAAGCCACGCGCGCCTACTTGGACCGCATCAAACGGCTGAATCCGGCCCTCAACGCCTACCGCGAAGTGCTGGCGGACAAGGCCTTGGCCAGGGCGGCCAAAGCCGATGCCGGCACCCTTGCCGGTCCCTTGGCCGGGGTGCCCATCGCCATCAAGGATTGCATGTGTTACGCCGAAGGCACCACCTCCGCCGGTTCCCGCATGCTTGAGGGGTACCGTTCGCCCTTTACGGCGACTGCCGTCGGCAAATTGGAAGATGCCGGCGCGGTGATTTTGGGCAGTACCAACATGGATGAATTCGCCATGGGCTCCTCCTCGGAGAATTGCGCCTACGGCCCCACCCTCAACCCGTGGGATCAGGCCCGTGTGCCCGGGGGATCTTCCGGTGGCTCTGCAGCAGCCATGGCTGCCGATCTGGCCGCCGCCGCTCTGGGGTCGGATACAGGCGGCTCGATTCGCCAGCCGGCCGCCTATACCGGCACGGTGGGTTTCAAGCCAACCTATGGCCGCGTGTCGCGGTTTGGCTTGATTGCCTACGCTTCGTCGCTGGATCAGATCGGCACCTTCACCCGCGATGTGGCGGATGCGGCCCTGCTGTCAAACATCCTTTTTGGCGCCGACCCCAAAGACGGCACCACGGCGCAATTGGCCGTGCCGGGCGATCTTGAGCAGGTGAATGCGCCTTTGGACCGGTTGCGCATCGGGGTGGCCAGGCAATACACGCAGGACGGGGCCAATGAGCCGTCCGTGGAGAAAGCCTATGCCGAGGCCTTGGCCATCTACAAAGCCGCTGGTGCCGAGATTGTCGAAGTGGATTTGCCGCACACCAAATATGGCATTCCCTGTTATTACTTGGTGGCCACGGCGGAAGCATCATCCAACCTGGCCCGCTATACCGGCATGCACTACGGCCATCGCGCCAAGGGCGCCGACGATTTGGCCGATCTTTACCGCAAAAGCCGCGCGGAGGGCTTCGGCCCTGAAGTGAAGCGCCGCATCATGCTGGGCACTTATGCGCTTTCCAGCGGCTACTACGATGCGTATTACACCCGCGCCCTGAAGGTGCGCCGCCTGATCAGGAACGATTTTGACCAGGCGTTCAAGGCGTGCGATGCCATCCTGTGCCCGACCACCACCGGGCCGGCGTTCAAAATCGGTGAAAAGACCGGCGATCCGCTCACCATGTACATGAATGATGTGTACACCGTGACGGCCAATCTGGCTGGTTTGCCCGGCATCAGTCTGCCTGCCGGTTTTGCCAAGGTGGGCGACAAGTCTTTGCCGGTGGGGGTTCAGTTGCTGGGCCAGGCCTTTGATGAGGCACGGCTTTTCCGCATTGCCCGTCTGCATGAGCGGGGCGCCGGGCATGGCAAGGTGCGGCCGGTGCTTTAACCGGCTGGCGGGGCGGGTTTGGCTGGTTTGTCTTTGCCTCTGCGGGCCTGAAAAAAAGCTTGCAGGAGGGCGATGCACTCCTGTGCCAAGACGCCGCCGACATGGGCCACGCGATGGTTGAAGCGCGGTTCCTCCAGCAATTGGTGCAAGGTTCCCGCGCAGCCCATCTTGGGGTCGGGGGCGCCCCATACGCAGCGG
>CAZVNU010000063.1:7153-9938 GCA_964628335.1 uncultured Phycisphaeraceae bacterium | reverse complement strand
GGACAAGGGCATGGCCACCATGCTCATCACCCACGACCTTGGGGTGGTGGCTGAAAACGCCGATGTGGTGGCGGTGATGTTCTCCGGCAAAATCCTCGAATACGGCAAGGTGGAGGAAGTCTTCGCCCGCCCCCTGCACCCCTACACGCGCGGCCTGCTTGGCAGCATGCCGGTTCTGGGCCGGCGCGCCCACCGCCTGCCCACGGTGATGGACGGCGCCCATGTGCCGGCCGACTTCCCGGTTGGTTTCGCCGTTTCGGCGCATGTGGACGAGCAGCACCCTGAGGGGGGCTACGGCTCGGCGCAGGACCGGTTGCATGAAGTCGAGGCCGGTCACTGGGTGTTGTGCCGCAAAGAGGGGGCGGCCGGCGAGCCGGTGCCCGCGCCGCGCTTGAATTACCGCCGCACGCACTGAGCGGTCCAACTGAGCGGTTCATTGGGCGATCATCGGTGCCACTGGGAGTGTCAGTCAGCCCCAATCAACAGGGCGCTTGATCGGCTTTTTCCATCCATGTTTCACGCCAACCCTCGGCGCGCCGCTCGGCATAGGCTTTGAGCAACGATTTCAACTCATAAGGCGTGAGGGTGGGGCGCAACTGCAATAATCGGGCGGCCATCGCCGACACCAAGGGTGCCGCATACGACGAGCCGGTGACGCGGCGGGTGATGCCGCCGACCCAGGCGGTTTCAATTTCCACGCCGCAGGCGGCGAATTCCACCAGGGATTGCGGGCGGAACACCAGATCGGCCGCAGCCATTTCCTCGTAGGTCACGCCGATGGTCGAGGCGAACGAGGTCGGGTAATCGTGGCCTGTTTTGTGGTAACCCTGGGCGCACACGCAGGCGATGTTGCGGGCGGCCAGCGCATCCACCGCCTGCCCGATGCGGAAGGCCAGTCCCAGTCGCATGGTCGACAGCGAGAGATTGACCAGATGCACCTCTTGGGTGGTCAGCCATGACAGCGCGGCCACCAAGGCTTCGCTGGTGCCGGAGCGGTCTTCCGACAGCACGCGCACCGAGATCAGTTCCGCCCCCGGCGCGATGCGGCGCACCTGGCCGGCAGCCGCCGTGCCGTGGCCGCACACATCCAATGCCGGGCCGGGCAGCACGCGCGGGGGTTGGGCGCTTTGGCCGTCTTCGACGAAATAAGACGCGCCCAATTTGCCGCCCACCCACGGATGGGCCGCTTCCACGCCGGTGTCCACGATGGCGATGCGGATGCCGGAGCCGTCGGTCTTGCCCATTTGGTCAAGCAGGGGGTCAATCACGGTGTGCCTCCGCTTCTTCGTCGGCGGCCAGCAAGGCGGTGATGGCGGCGGCGGTGGTGGTCAACGCATCCAAGTCGCGCGCCGAAAAACCGCCGGGGGCGGCCGCATTGATGGCGGTGAGCACCCCATATTCCTTGAACGGCGTGGACAACGGCACCACCGCCTCGCTCCGGGTGAAACTGCCGACGGCGGCGTCCACCGATTGCGCGTGGGTGGGGTCGCTCTTGACATCGGCCACCGTCATCGGCTGCTGAAAGGCAAAAGCCAAGCCCACGATGCCGCGCCCGCGCGGCACCAGGTGGTCGACCAGTTTGGATTCATGCTCCGGCGCGGCCGGGGCCACGCAGCAGGCAAAGCGCAGGCCGGCGGGCTCGCAAAGCAGGATGGATCCCTCTTCGGCGCTGATTTGGGCCAGTGTTTGGCGCAGGAGATTGGGGAGGGTGGGGGGCAGGGGCATTATTTGGGGGCCTTCTTGCTTGGGCTTGGAAATTCCGGCATCACCCGCTTCATGAATTCGTCGAACAATGGAACTGTAAAGGCCATTTCGCCGTAGGACGGGCTGTAGATCATCCCTTTCTTCACGAGTTTTGACCGGATCGGGCCGAGGCTGGTGATTTTGACGCCGAGCATCTCGGCGATGGCACCAGAGCGGTGATCCTTGGATCCAAGTTCGGCCATGGCGCGCAAATATTCTTTTTCACGCGGCGTGAGGCGGTCAAAGCGCACCCGGAAAAAATTGTGATCCAACCGATCAACCACGGTTTGGGTGGTGTCGTGGATGACCTTCTCCGTGATGGGTGAGCTGGTCGCATGATTCCATGCTTGGTAGCCCCATTCCTGCAAAAAATAAGGATACCCTTTTGTTTGGAGAATGATTTCCTTGAGAGCCTTGGGGGCCAGGGTGATGCCGGCCGTTTTCAAGGGATCGACCAAAGCCGAAGCGGCATCCACCTCAGAGAGTGGGCCGATTTTTGGAAAACTGAACAGTCGTTCGGCATAGGACTTTGAGTCGCCGGCCAAGGCGGGGAGGATGGGCAGGCCTGCGCCCATGAGTACCAAAGGCAGTTGCCTCTGCTGCATGCGGTGCATGGCCATGATCAGGGCGCTCAGCTCTTTGGCGTTGAAGTATTGGATTTCATCCACGAGCAAAGCCACTGCGGATCCTTTGGCCCTTGCCGCCTCGGCCACCACTTCCAGAAGGGCGGGAAGGTCGGTTTCCAAGTCGCCGCTATCGGCGGTTCCGCGTTCAGGCTCGATGTCGAGGCCGAATTCAAAATCATGCGCTTTGATTTTGACGGCATTGACAAATCCTCTCAGGGCGGACAGCCCCCGGCGGACTTTTTCATTGAAATTGGCGGTTCGGCTGAGATCAAACAGCACCGTGCGCAACGGCTGGACCAGGAGTTCCGCCAAGGGTTTATCCTCATGGGCTTCGATCAGGATGGTGTGGTATCCCGCATCTTTGGCAAGCCGCCCCATGTCGTTGAGCAGAACGGTTTTTCCCACCCCGCGCAACC
>CAZVNU010000063.1:0-7143 GCA_964628335.1 uncultured Phycisphaeraceae bacterium | reverse complement strand
TTTTTCGGAGCGCCCCAGTTTGACGCGTCCCAGAAGGATGCGCGTCTGCTCAAGCACCCCTTCGCGCCCCACCAAGTGGGGCGGGGGCGACCCGGCTCCGGGAGAAAATGGGTTTTGGATGGGATTCATGGTGGTATTGGGGACGAAAGGGTGGAGTGTACTTAGTTATACCTAGTTATATCATATTTTCAATATAACTCGGTATAACTCGGTATAACTTGATATAGATGTCTACAACTTATGCCTCCCCTCCCTACGGCAGCGTCCCCTTGCTCAAAATCCGCTCATGTTCCTCCGCCCGCAGCCGGTAAACCTCGATCGGTTCCGGGTACAGGTTGCGGTCCTGGATGACCTCATCGGGTTCGCGCACATCCTGGCCGCCGGCCAGCAGCAGGCGTTTGTAGCAGGTGGTGGTCATGCCGATGCCGTTGCGCCGGCACGACTGGCTGGTCACCACCCGGCTGGCCACCACGATGGCATCCGACAGATTGACCGCCTGCGAGGTGGCTTGGCCGGGCAGGTCGGCGATCGGCATGCGGTAGACCTTGCCCACATGCAGCGCGGTGCGCAAGGAGACGCTGGTGCGGAAACCCAAATCATGCAGCAGGGCTTTGACATCGGCGTTGAAGCGCTGGTGCAGCGCCAGCGCCAGCGCGTACACCTCGCGCGCCGGCTTGGGGCCGGTGGACAGGGCGAGAAAACCGTCGCCGGCGTAGCCTTCGACCCGCACCGTGGGCATGGCGCAGGCGGCGTCGGAAAACAAGCGCCACAAGGCGGTGGCCAACTTGCGCAGCCGCGTTTCGTCATGGGCGCATTGGTAAACCAATTGCGAATACCCCGACAGGTCGGCGAACAGAATGCCGGCCTCGCCCAAGGTCTCCAGGGGCGGCGGGATGCTGTCGTGGGGGGCGGGTTCAAGCGGCATGGGGGTAAGTATAGGCCGCAGCGAAAAACCGCCACCTTTGGGGGGTGGCGGTTTTGGGATGGGGGGGAAGGTTATTTGGCTGGAAGTTCCGCCGGCACTTTGCCTTCGCGGAATTCAGCGGCGAGTTCGTCACTGGTGGCGCCGTATTGGGCTTGGAGTTGCTCGTCGAGTTCCGCTTGAGATTCAGTGGTGGTGGCGGTGTCGCCGCGCACCACGGCCAGTTTTTTGGGGTCAATGGCCATGGCCGGGTCGATGAAAGCCATGATGCGCTGATGATCCTGATTGGAGCGGATGGCCGGGACGGGCTGGCCTTGGCGCAGATAGGTGCTGCGGATGTCGGGAATGAAAATCACGCTGCTGTGGGCGCGGATCCAGGCATCCATGAGTTTGAAATCTTCGGGGGTTCCACGCCGGAGGGTGCCGGTGGCGGGATCCATCGTCGGGCATGCGGGCGTGTTTCCCGTCAGCGAAGTGATCTGGGCGGGTGCGATCGCGGATTCCAACAACAGATGGGCCAATCCGGAGTAATTGCCTTCCGCGCGCTTGCCGCGCGGGGTCCAACCGGGGTAGTAGTCTTTGTTGGAGGTGGCGAACACCTCGGCGCCCATTCCCACATTGCGGGCATTCAGGCTCACTTTCATCACATTCGCATTCTTCCTCGCCACCGCCAGCACCGGCACCAGAATTCCGGCCCCCAACGCCACGGTGGAGATCATGGGCAAGCCATCCATCCCGATGCCCGCCACCAAGGCTGCGCCGGGGAAGGGGCCTTGGCTGCGCCAGTGCAGGCCTTGCGCATCGGTCCATACGGCAGACATGTCCGGCCCAAGCACCGGCAAAAGGTCGCTCAAAACGGGCAATTCAGAAGGATTGGGTTTGCCGGTCACCATTTCACCCAAGCCTGCACCCCATTGGTGAAGCAACAGCCCGGTGCCATAAGAGTGTGGCGCCACGCGCGACAAGTCGGAGTAGGAGATCATGCGCGGCTGGACGCTTGCGGGCAGCACCTGCGCCTTAAGGACCGCGTAAGCCGCCGTGGCGACCAACGGGCGGGTTACTGGGCGCACGGCGCCTTGGATCGCCTGCGGGAACAGGCTGGCGTACAGCGTGTTGTTTTGCACCGCGTAACCGGGCGAGACCAGTGGAATGCCCAGGCGTTGGACGGTGACGCCTCTGGCGGTGTCGGCGAAAAAACCGATATTAAGGGGGCTTTTTTCTTTCGCCATCTGCTGTTTGAGCATGGCTGTTCCCATGTCAACCGCCTTGTTCAGATTCGTTTCCACCGCCGGGCCATCGCGCAGCGGACTCACCACCACCGTGCCCAAAAGCCCGCCGCCGGTGGCCATCGGGTCGCTGAAAGCCAGCCATTGGTTGCCAAGGCCGGCGATCAGCGCATTGACATCCACCCCGGTTTGCGCTTTGGCTAGCGCAAGGCCTTTGTTCCATTCGTTGGGTGCGGCAGGTTCTTGGGTGGCCACCAAGGCCAGCACGGTGTTGAGGGTGGCGTTGAGGTCAAATCCGGCCGCAGTGAAGCCTTCGGCGCTGGCCGGCACGCGCAACAGCAATTCGGGGGATACGGTGGCGCCGTCCATCATGGTCAGCATCCCTTTGCGCGGGGCGGGGGCTTCGACCAAGCCGTCCCAGCGCCATTGTCCGTCGTGGGTGAAATTGCCGGCAAAGGCCAGGGTTTTCAAGCCGGAAAGACCCGTGATGGCGTCCATTTTTTCAAATTCAATGCCGCTGTGTCCGCTGGTTTTTTTCTGCCAGGCGTCAAAGGCTTTGAGGCGCTCCACCAGATTGCCGGCATCGGCGTAGATCAGCATGCCGGGGTTACGCCCAAAGGAGCGGGTGGTGGCAAGGAAGCGCGGGGATTTGGCCAGGGAATCGGCGGGCTTGATCCACGGTTCGGGCTGGCCGGTCATGTTGAAGGAGACGCGGAGAATGCCATTTTTGAATTCCGCCACCCCCGGTGTTTTGAGCGCGTATTTTTTCACCAACGCATTCCGTTGGTCCAGCAGTTGCTGGCCGTTCTTGGGGGCGCGCACCAACAACACCGCCGAAGGAAGCACCGGTCCATCCATGACCTGCTCGCCCACCTTGCGCTGCATTTCGAATCCATGCACATACAGCGCCCCGCCATGCATCGAGGCGGCAGCCAAGAGGTCCGCGGCCAATGCCGTCATTTCCATTTCATGGGGGGGGATGGCGCGATCATTGCCCTGCAACTTGATCAGCAGTGTGATGGCCTCTTTCCAATCCCTGGCCATCCCGGCCTCTGTGATCGGCTCCTGCTGCGACAGCGCCACGAATTTCGCGGTCCGGCTCCCGGCATACCCCGGGTGTTCCAGCATATTCCACGCCACGCACACCTGCGCATCAGCCGGCACCTGCGCCAGCAGCAGGGGGTCAACCATGGTGGGTGCGGCCACGGCGGCCAAGGGGGCGGAGCCCTGCTCCAGCGAAGCGCAGCAGGGCAACACGGCGAGCAAAGACGCGGCGGCGAAAGCAAGGGGGCGCATAAGGGGCCTTTAAGGGGGAAGATGGAATTGGAGTTTTAGCAGGCAGTGGCCGCAAGTCAAGGGTTGGCAACGGTTTTTGCGCGCTGCGGCGCCCGGGTCTTGGGGGCTACAATCCCTGTCCATGCCCGTCTCCGACCTCTTCCAACGCGATTACCTGTTGCGCCTGCCGCTGCCGCTGGCGCAGTTGTACAGTCGCGCGTTCAATGCCAAGGACACCCGCTCGCGGCATGACAACGGCTATTACCTGTTTGAAGCCATGCTCAAGCTGGCCTGCTGCCCGGGGGTGGGTTATTACATCGAGGGTTTGCGTTCTGGCTCGGGCAGCCGCGACCCCAAGGTGGATGCCGCCCTGCGCGCGCTGGCCCTGCCCTCGCTTGGCCAGTGGCTGGCCATTTTGCGCACGCTGGCCAAGTATTTTGACGATGAAGCCAAGGCCCAGCCGGCCGGGGCCGGGCCGCACCCCTTTGGTCATTTCCAGGCGCAGGTGGCGCGCCGGCGCACGGGGGAAGAGGCGCCGTCCATGCTGGCGCTTTACAACCGCATCGCCCACGGGCCGGATGAAAAACCCGGTACCGACACCGGCTGTTCACTGCTGCAATTGTTCGACCGTTTGGTGCAGTACCGCAACGCGGTGGTGGGCCATGGCGGGCCGCGCTTCGAGGATTTTTACGAGCGCGAGATGGGGCCGTTGATTTTCCCGGCCATCAACGAAGTGCTGGCCGACGGCTTCTTCGACCCGCTGGGACCGGCCGGGGCGCATTTGGTCTATCTGACCGAGATGCGCATGATCAACATGCAGGAGTTCGAGGTTTCGTACCGCGAACTCACCGGCCTGCAGGGCCAGCGCACCACGCCGCTGCGCATCGAGGCGCAAATCGCGCACCGTCTGGCGCCGCGTTCCGGCGAGTTCCAGGGGTTGGCGGTGCTGTTCCCCCATTCCGACATTCCGGTGCGGCTCTCGCCGATGCTGCGCTTCCGCGAGTCGGAGGTGGCCGATGAGGTGCTGTTCCTCAACCGCGACCGCGGCGGCAAGCAGGTGGAATACCTTTCGTACACCACCGGCCGCACCGAGCGCGATGCGGAAACCGTCGGGGCTTTGGTGGAACTGATGCAATCGTCGGGGGCGGCCTCCGGCCCGCTGCCGGCGGCGGAGGCCGCCCCCGACGCGCTGACTTTGGATGTCGAGACGCAGGGCCGGCCCAGCGGGCGCATCATCGGCGACTGCGAATTGCTGGCGGAAATCGGCCGCGGCGGCATGGGCGAAGTGTGGCTGGCCCGCCAATTCGCCTTGGGGCGGTTGGTGGCGCTCAAGCAGCTGCCGCGCACCCTGGCGGAAAACACCCGCGCGCTGGCGCGCTTCCACCGCGAGGTGCGGGTGCTTGGCAGTTGCGAGCACCCCAACATCATCAAATTGATCGGCACCGGCCGGTCCGACGACGGCACCCATTACTACACGATGGAATATGTGCCAGGCGCGGATTTGGACGAAGTGTTCCAAGCCCTGGTGGAGATGGAGGAAAAGGAGGGGCCGCTTGGCGGCGATTCCCTGGATGAAGCGGTGTGGCAGCGGGCCCACAAGCGCCACGGCCAGCTGCACGCGCGCTTTGCGGCGCTGCGCCAGGCCGACCCGCGCATGCCGGACGCGCAGGAGGAAACCCTGCCCCTGCCCGAGCCGGTGCGCCCGGCGGCGGCGGGCCGGCCGCGCGGGGTGCCGGTGGTGCGCGAAGTGGTGGAGGTCGGCGTCAAGGCCGCCGGCCGGCTGGGCCTGCGCGCCGAAGAAAACGCCTATGCCCGCCGGGTGGTGCGCGTGATCCGCGATGCGGCCCTGGCGCTGGATGCCGTGCATGAGCAGGGGGTGATCCACCGCGATGTGAGCCCAGGCAACCTGATGGTGACGCCTTCGGGGCGGGTGGTGCTGATGGATTTCGGTTTGGCCAAAGCCGGCGAAGGTGGTTTGTCGGTGTCGCAGGACGGCGGTTTCTTGGGCAAGGTGCGTTACGCGGCGCCCGAGCAACTGGCATCCTCCATGCTGGAGATCGGTCCGGCCGCCGATGTGCGCGCGCTGGGCGTGGTCATGTGGGAACTGCTCGCGCGCCGGCGCCTGTTCGCCGAGGCCACCGACGAGCGCCAATTGGCTTCGTTCATCCACCAAAAAGACCTGCCGCTGCTGCGCTCGATGGACCGCGAGTTGGATGTGGACTTGGAGGCCATCGTGGCCCGCGCCACCGAGCGCGACCTTTCGCGGCGCATCCCCTCCGCCGCCCAATTGGCGGAATACCTGCGCATGTACCTGGACGGCGAAGTGCTGCCCATCCGCCCGCCCACCGCCGGCGAACTGGCGCAGCGCTGGTACCACGACCACCGGCCCCTGGTGTGGGTGGTGATGGCGGCGATGGTGGCGATGACCGCCTTTGGCGCCTTTTCCTTCCTCAAGGTGCTGGATGAGAGGAACCGCGCGGAAATTTCCGAAAAGGCCGCCACCGATGCCCGCCAAAAAGCCGAAGAGGCGCTGCTGCAGGTCAAGGAGCAGCGC
Organism: uncultured Phycisphaeraceae bacterium; assembly: GCA_964628335.1. Taxonomy (GTDB): domain Bacteria; phylum Planctomycetota; class Phycisphaerae; order Phycisphaerales; family Phycisphaeraceae; genus CANIYR01. The sequence goes on along the minus strand of CAZVNU010000063.1, from coordinate 1,166 downwards.
GAAAAGGCCGAGAGCAATTTGCGGCTGTCGCGTTCGGCCATCACCAGCCTGCTTTACACCATCACCCGTTCGCCGGTGTTCAAGGGCAAGGGCATTTACGGCCCGCAGCGCGAACTTTTGCGCAGTATCGTGGAGCAGTTGGAAAGCTTCCGCAAGGACGGCAACATGGACGAGCTGCTGGCCAGGGACCTGGCCGTGGCCCGTCTGACCCTGTGCGAGGCGGCGCTGGCGCTGGGCGAGCTGGATGAGGCCCGGCGCCAGGGCGAGGAGGCCGACTTGTTGTTCGTCGGCCAATCCCCGATGACCGTGCGTTACGAACAGGTGCGCGTGCGCACCCTGTTGGCGCAGATTTACCTGCGCCGGCGCGAGGTGGATTCCGGCCTTGAGTTGCTGCGCCGCAATCCGCAGATCAGCGATTTGATGGAGCCGTTGGCCAAGGCCTATCCCGACAAACCGGAATACCCGGAAGCCGAAGTGGCGGCCTATGTGTGCATGGCGCGCTTGCTTGCGGTCAAGGGCGACAAGGCTTCTTTGATCGAGGCGGTCGATTGGCTCAACTCGGCGCAATCCTTTTTGGCTGGACGCAACGACACCGACCAGGCGCTGATGGGCCGCATGGCCGAGTTGTACCTTGAAAATGCCGCCATCAACCTGCTGCTGGGGAACAAGAAGCAGGCCCAGGACAGTTACGCCCGCGTGGTGGAATTGCTGCAACCCAAGCAGGACCGGCTGGAGGCTTCGGCCCCCATGCGCGCCAATCTGGGGGTGGCGTTGCGCGAAAAATGGCGCTGGCCCGAAGGCCCCAAGGCACCGTCATCCGATCAGTTCGACAACCACCGGGTGGAACTGCTGAGGGCGGTGTCTTTGCTGCGTTCGGCCTCGGAAGAAAGCCCGGGGGTGTCGCAATACCAGCTGGAAATGGTCCGGGCCCAAATCGCCCTGGTGCAATTGGACCTGGCGCTGCCCATGCCGGCCCTGGCCTTGCAGCAATCCTTCGCCAGAAGCCGCATTGAAAGTGATTTGGCCGAATTGGCGCCGATGCTGCTGCGGATCGGCAAAGATGTGCCTCCCGGTAGCCGCGACGCCCAGGATCACAAGGAATTGACCGATGAGCGCGACCGCCTGGAGGCGCGCTACCGGGCGGTGTATTACGGCGAAAAGCAAAA
>CAZVNU010000062.1:0-10172 GCA_964628335.1 uncultured Phycisphaeraceae bacterium | reverse complement strand
CCGCTTCCAAACCGGCCGGTTGCGCCGCAGCCGGGGCCGGGGCCGGCGCGGCGGGCGGCACGGGCACGGTGGCGGGTGCGGCAGGCAGAGGCTCGGCCGCGTGCAGGGGCGGGGCGAGCAAGGCGGCCAGCAAGACGGCGGCACGGGGGGTGGCGGGGCGAAGCAACATGAAGGGGGGAAGTGTATCCGCAGCACCGGGGGGAAGATGGGATTTTCTTCGCCTGCCCGCACCCGGCGGGCGCCCGACCATTGCCCGATCTTTGGCCGCTGGCATACTCTGTCCCTGGATGCGACATGTTCAAAACACCCAGTGGGCAGTCAACTTTTGCCGTGCAATGACCACAAGGCTGGACTAAACTCCCCCGCTGGCATCCGCCCCGACCAAGGGCGGACGCCTGCCATACATACTCCAAGCCCTGCTTCAGCCATTTACCGCGAGTCCGCATGTCCAACGCTTCCGCTGCCGCCGCAACCCCTTCCAGCCAACTCTCGCCTGAGCAGTTGCACAAGATGCTGTATGACATGATCCTGATCCGGCGCTTCGAAGAGAAGACCATGCAGGCCTACATGCAGCAGAAGATCGGCGGCTTCTGCCACATCTACATCGGGCAGGAGGCGGTGGCTGTGGGTTCCATCTCCGCCCTCGACCAAGCCGACCCCACCCGCGACCCCATCGTCGGCGGCTACCGCGACCACGGCTTCGCGCTGGCCAAGGGCATGCACCCCAACTACTGCATGGCCGAGATGTTCGGCAAGGCCACCGGCTGCGCCAAGGGCAAGGGCGGCTCGATGCACATGTTCGACAAAGACCGCGGCATGTACGGTGGCCACGCCATCGTCGGCGGCCAGTGCCCCTTGGGCGCCGGCATCGCCTTCGGCATCCAATATGAAGAGAAAGACGGCGTGGTGCTGTGCTACTTGGGCGACGGCGCGCTCAACCAAGGCGCCTTCTTCGAATCCATGGATCTGGCCGCCATCTGGAATTTGCCGGTCATCTTCGTGCTGGAAAACAACGGCTGGAGCATGGGCACCCACATCGCCCGCGGCACCGCCATGGCCCACGACCTCAAGGCCAAGGCCGAAGCCTTCGGCATGCGCTATGCCGAGTGCGACGGCCTCGATGTGCTGGCCACCTACGACTGCTTCAAGCGCGAGGTGGACGCCACCCGTGGCGCCAAGAATCCGCAGTGGAAGCGCGGCGACTGGGACAAACTCACCTATTCGCGCGAAGGCGTCGCCAACGGCCCCTGCTTCATCAATGTGAAGACCGTGCGCTACCAGGGCCACTCGATGAGCGACCCGCAAAAGTACCGCAAGGAAACCGGCGAAGTGGAAAACGCCAAGTCCAACGACCCCATCCAGCGCCTGGTGCAGCTCCTGGTCGAAAAGAACCTGGCCACCCAGGAACAGATCACGGCCATGGATGAGAAAGCCAAAGCCGCCGCCGCCGAGGCCATCGCCTTTGCCGAAGCCAGCCCCGACATGCCGCTGTCGGAGATGTTCACCGATGTGTACGCCGATGCGTACGGGCCGTACGCCGCCGGTGGCATGCCCAACATCGTGACCAACAAGAACTCGGGGCAGTGAGAAGGAGGGTCGGCTTCAGCCGACCGCCATCCTTCTGGTCGGCTGAAGCCGACCCTCCTTTGGTGCCCATCTTCCGCCCATATCAAACCAACTTACCCATGTCCGACCGCAAAATCCAATACCGTGAAGCCATCCGCGAAGCCATGCAGGAGGAAATGCGCCTCGACCCGCGCATCTTCCTGATGGGCGAGGAAGTCGGCGAATACAACGGCGCCTACAAGGTGTCCGAAGGCATGCTCGAGGAATTCGGCCCGCGCCGCATCATCGACTCGCCCATCGCCGAAACCGGCTTCGCCGGCCTTGGCATCGGCGCGGCGATGTACGGCTTGAAGCCCATCATCGAATTCATGTCGTGGTCGTTCTGTCTGGTCGCCGCCGACCAGATCTTGAACAACGCCCCCAAGATGCGCTACATGTCCGGCGGCCAATTCGGCTGCCCGATCGTCTTCCGCGGCAACAACGGCGCCGGTGGCCAGTTGGGTTCGACCCACTCCTGGTGCATGGAGTCGATGTTCTCCAGCGTGCCCGGCCTCAAGTTGGCGGTGCCCTCGACCCCGCGCGACGCCAAGGGGCTGCTCAAGGCCGGCCTCAAGGGCATGGACCCCTTCTTCAACCTCGAATCCGAGCGCATGCTGGGCATGGGTGCGCGTGGCCGCAAGGACTTCTCGCGCTACCTGCATGAGGGCGACCTGTGGGCCCCGCCGGAAAACGACGCCGACTTCGTGATCCCTTTGGGCGTGGCCGACATCAAAAAAGCAGGCAAGGATTGCACCATCGTTTCCGCCGGCCGCCCGGTGCACTTCGCCTTGGAAGCCGCCGAGGCGCTGGAGAAGGACGGCATCGACATCGAAGTGGTGGATGTGCGCACCTGGCGCCCCTTGGACATTGAAACCATCGTCAAGAGCGTGAAGAAAACCGGCAGCTGCGTGGTGGTGGACCAGTCGTGGCCCTTCGCCTCGGTCGGCGCCGAAGTGGTGGCGCAAATCCACGAGCGCTGCTTCGACGACCTGGACGGCCCGGTCCTGCGCGTGCACAACGACGACATCGCCGCACCCTACAACCGCAACCGCGAACAGGACATGCTGCCCAATGCGCGCAAGATCACCGAGGCGGTGAAGGCGGCGTTGTATGTGGCGTAAGGGGATGTGGAATGCAGCCGTCCCCCCAAGGAGGTTCCCATGTCCCCAGCCGTGGCTCATCTACTTGAAGAAGTCGAACATCTCACCCCTGCCGAACAGGGCTGGCGGGTCACGCGCGTCATCCCGCTGAAAAAAGTAGACGCGGCGGCTCGCCGCGTGGGATGAGAGGTCTTTGAAGCGATGCGCGCCGGGCCGTCGCGTCTACTTTTTGGCGCCAACCCTGGCGCGGAGGAGGCGTTTCATGGTGTGGAGTGCGGCGGCACGACGCCGCTTTGAAGAGGCGCGGCATGACGCGCCGAAGGTCGCGGCGGGGTTCCTTGGCCCGCCAGCCCTAGGTTTCCGTACACGGTTTTTTATTTGGAGAACGATGGAGGTATTTTCATTCTTGCCGTGGCGCACCAACGGCGGCGGCCGAATTATTGGCGGGGGCGGGTGGGGTAGAATGTTCCTCCCCATGCCCCTCCCTCCCCTCGACGAAATCCAAGCCACCTTCGCCTTCCTCGATTCCTGGGAAGACTGCTTTCAATATGTGATCGACTTGGGTAAAAAACTCCCCGTGTTGCCCGAACATGAAAAGTGCGAGCCCAACCGGGTGCATGGTTGCCAGTCATCGGTGTGGTTGGTGATGGAGCCGGGTGAAAACGGGGCGCTGGCCATCCGTGCCACCTCCGATGCCTTCATCGTTTCCGGCCTGATCGCCGTCTTGCTGGCCTTTTACGCCGGCAAAACCCAAGCGCAAATTCTGGCGGCCGACGCGCCGGGCTTCTTCAAGGAACTGGGGCTGGCCGAGCATCTGTCGCCGACCCGGCGCAACGGTTTGTATGCCATGATCGAGCGTGTGCGCGCGCTGGCGGGAGCGATCCACTGATTCGTCTGGACCGAGGGCGGCCCGCCCTCGATAAAACCACTTCCTCCGCAACGAGGGCGGGCCGCCCTCGGTCCAGTAAATCGATCCAATGAGCGACATCCCCGCCCACATCCGCGGCGACAGCGCCGGCAAAGAACCCATCAAGCCCGCCGCGTCCGCCGGCGCGCTGCGCATCTTCGACTCCGCGAAGAAGAAGGAGATTCCCGCTTCACCCACCGCCGAAACCGGGATGCTGGGCAAAATCATCGACGCCATCAAGACGGTGTACGACCCGGAGATCCCGGTCAACCTGTACGACCTGGGCCTGATTTACCTGATCGATTACAAGCCCGAATCGGGCATCGTCATGATCGACATGACGCTGACCAGCCCCAACTGCCCGGTGGCCGACTCGCTGCCCAATGCCGTGCGCGAAGTGGTGCGCGGCGTCGAGGGCGTCAACCATTGCGCCGTGAAATTGGTGTGGGAACCCAAGTGGGGGCGTGAGAAGATGAGTGATGAGGCGTTGTTGGCGTTGGGGTTGATTTAGTCTTCAACGAGCCCTGAGCGCAAGCTCAGGGACAAATCAGCCTCCTTATCTTGCCCATGCAGATACGGCGGCTTTGTTTTCCCCTGAGCTTGCGCTCAGGGCTCGTTAAAGGCAACAAAAAACCCGCGCTTGCGCGCGGGTTTTGTTTCTTGCTGAGTCAACTCAAGCAGTCACTGAAATTCAGCGACCGCCGAAGCCACCGCGGCTGGCGCCGCCGAAGCCGCCGCGGCTGGCGCCGCCGAAGCCGCCGGTGCGCGGACGGTCTTCTTTGGGCTTGGCTTCGTTCACGACGAGCTTGCGGCCTTCGAAGTCTTGGTCATGCAGCGATTCGATCGCCTTGCTGCCGGATTCGGCGGCGGCGAAGGTCACGAAGCCGAAACCACGGCTGCGGCCGGTTTCGCGGTCCTGCATGACGATGGCGTCGGTCACTTCGCCATAGTTGGAGAAGAGGTCCACGAGACCTTCGGTGGTGGTTTTGAAGTTGAGGTTGCCTACGTACAGTTTCATCGAAATCTTCCTAAACAAGTGAAGCGTGTGCTTCACGGGACTTGAAAAAGGCAGCGGAGTGCGGCCATATGGACGGGAAGTGTAGTCGAAGCGTGGATGATCTGTCGCATTCTTTTTTTCGTGTTATCCTGCGCCCCCTCATTTTTGAGGTTTTCCCCCTGTTTCCCACATCTATTTTCAGGACTTCCATGGCCACCGGTATTTCGCGTCGTCAGCCCATTGTGGAGGCCGGTTTTGGTCGCCGCCATGAGAGTTTGCCCCCGGTGGAGCAGGGTTATATTGATCTCAAGGCATGGTTCCCGGAAGACTTGCGTCATTTACCACTGGAAATGGAACTGGGGTCGGGGCGGGGGACTTTCTTGGCCCAGCAGGCGCCTTTGGATCCGGACAAGCTGTTTGTGGGCATCGAATGGTGCAGCCCTTATTTCCGTTATGCCGCCGACCGGGCCCGCCGCCTGAATTTGCGCAATGTGCAGATGCTGCGCGATGACGGTCCGCTGTTTGTTCAAAAATACCTGGCCGACAAGACCATCGCCCAGTTCCACTGGTACTTTCCCGATCCGTGGCCCAAAGCCAGACACAACCGCCGGCGCACCTTTCAGGAAGGGTTCCTGCGCCAGCTGCACCGGGTGCTGGTGGACCCGGTGCCGGGCACCACCGACACCGGGACCATCCGGGTGGTCACCGATCACCGCGACTATTGGGATTGGATGGAAATCCACGCCGACCGGGTGGGCGACATCTACGAACGCCTGGATTATGTGCCGCCGCCGTCGGCGCAGCCCGGCGAATGGGTGGGCAGCAACTTTGAGCGCAAGTACAAGATCGAGGGGCGGGTGTTCACCGGCATGATTTTGCGCAAGAAATAATTTATTCCTTCGGCGGAATCGGCTTGCCATGCGGATCGTTGGCCGCATCACCCAGGGCATCGGCCAACGCCTGCGCCAAGGCCGGCTCGGTGGCATGTTCCAAGCGGTGCGCCGACAGATGCAGGTGGTCCTGCGGCAGGGCGGTTTCGCGGTCGAGGTAGGTTTCCCACAGGCGGTGCGAGCGCACCAGTTGCGCGGCTTTGTTCAAGCCGGCGGCGGTCAGTTGCGCCTCTGCGCCGACCCTTGCCAGCAAGCCGGCGCGCAGCAGGCGCTGCAGGACGGCAGATGCCAAGGCGGGAACCGGGCGGCCGCTTTCCTGCGCGCGCCACAGGGCGGCCAGGGCGTCTTCATCTTCGACGCGGCGGGTCAGCGCGCGGCGGGAAAGCGCGCGAAGCAGCAAGCCTTGCTGCGGCGAAAACACCACGGCCAGAACCAGCAGCAACCCGCCGGCCACCGCCATCGAGGGCGCGGTCACCGTGCCTTGAAAGGTGTGTCCGGGGAAGGGAAGCAAGGGCGGCACCCGGTGGGCCAGCACCAAGCCGAGCGGGGCGGAAAGCAGGGCGATGATCAGCGCCAGAATCAACACCCAACCCAAGCGGCGGGTGAGGAGCAAGGCGGTGGCGGCCGGCAACACCAGCATTGCCAACACCAATACCGATCCGACCGCGCGGAAGCAGGCCACCGAGGTGACGGCGGTGACGGCGCACAAGGCGGCGTGCATCAGGCGCGGGCGGAAGCCCAAGGTGGCGGCCAAGGCCGGGTCGAACGAAGTCAGGCGCAATTCCTTGAAGAACACCGCCACCGCCGCCAGGTTGAACAGCAGCATGCCGGCGCCGATCACCAGCGCGCGCGGCAGGGCGAGGCCGAAAACCGACTGGGTGTGCATGGTTTCGGCTTCGAGCGAGCCGAACAGCACGCAGTCCAAATCCAAGTCCACTTGGCCGCCGACTGTTTTGACCAAGAGCAAGCCGAGGGCGAACAGCGAAGTGAACACCACGCCCAAGGCGGCGGAACTTTCCACCTTGCCGCGGCCGCGCACCCATTCGGTGAGCCAGGCGGTGAATACGCCGACCGCCGCGGCGCCGGCCAGCATCGGCAGGGTGGCGCGCGAGCCGGAAAACAAAAACGCCGCCACCACCCCGGGCAACACCGCATGCGACAGCGCATCGCCCAGGAGCGACATGCGCCGGGTCACCAGGAACACGCCGGGGATGGCGCAGGCGGCGGCGCAGATGGCGGCGGTCAGAAGCAGGCGGAGTTCGTAGGACATGGGGAGGAAGATGTGTCGGCGGCAATTTTGGCAGCGCGCTTGCGCCCGGGAACGCGGGACACCCGTCCCGCTCAAACAAGGCATTCTTTATTTCAGCGGGACGGGTGTCCCGCGTTCCCGGGCGCAAGCAGGTTCCCAGGGTCAGCGGTGGACGGAAGGTGGCATGGGCGGGGATGCCAGCAGGTTTTCGAGTTCGGCGATCATGGCCGGTGAGAGCACATGCTCGATTTCGTCGGCGTCGCGGTCCACATGGCTGGGGGCGATGTCGGCATGGGTGATCAGGTACATCTCCCACATCCGGTGGTTGCGCGTCAGACGGGCGGCCTCATTCAGGCCCTGCGCTGTGAGTGACACGGTGTCCGGCGCCAGGGTGAGCAGCCCGTCTTTGGCCGCGCGCGCCAGTTGCGCTTGGAGCGAACGCGCGGTCCACGAGCGGGCGGTCAGCAAATCGGCCTTGGCCAAGGGATGCAGCGAGCCGTGCGCCAGTTCAAAGGCGGCGCGCAGCAAGTGCTGGCGCGCGACGCGTTTTTCCATCCGCAGGCGGCGCAGCCACACCGCCAGCAAGCCGCGCTTGGGCGAGGCCAACAGGCTCACGCCAAACAAAGATGCGGCGCAAAGCACGGTGGTCGGGCCAGTGGGCAGGTTTTGCGACAAGCCGGAAAAGGCCGCACCCAGATAACCGGCAATGCCGCCAAAGGTGCCGGCCAGCGCCACCATCGCGCCCAGGCGGTCGGTCCAGAAACGGGCGGCGGCGGCGGGAATCAGCAGCATGGCCACCACCAAGATCAAACCTACCGCCGGCAGGCCCAGCACCACCACGCCGGTGGCCAGCGCCATCAGCACGGCGTCGATTTTTTGTACCGGCCAGCCTTGGGCGGCGGCAAAGCCGGGATCAAACGAGGCGAGGCGCAACTCTTTGAAAAACAGCAAGGCGCCAAGCAACATCGGCAGGGCCAGGCCAAGCAAAATCAATGCCTCACCCATTTTCATGGCGGCGGCCTGGCCGTAAATAAAGCGCTCCAAGCCGGCTTGGCCGCTGCCGGGCAGGTCGGCCACCATGCCCAGCATGGCCGCGCCAAGGCCGTAAAACACACCCAGCACGCAGGCGGTGGCGGCATCGTCTTTCAACTTGGTGTGCTTCTTGAGCCACGACACGCTAAAGGCCCCAGCCAGGCCGGTGACGGTGGCGCCCAGCAGCAGCAGCGGCAGCGAACGGGTCAGGCCAAAGGCCGACAACAACAAAAAGGCGCCGGCCACGCCGGGCAGGGTCGCATGTGAAACGGCATCGGCCAGCAACGCGCGTTTGCGCAGCACCAAAAACGAACCGACCACCCCGCCCAGCACGCCAAGGGCCATCACGCCAAGCGTGACCCAGCGCGCATTCCAATCCGTCAGGAGGAAGGCGTCGGCAAGGGCGGAACTGGCGGCCAGGGGCGGCAGGGTCAACATGATTATTGGGCGGCGGCGGCCGAGGCCGAGGCGGCTTGGTCGAGCAGGGTCAAACGGCCGCCATAGGTCTTGCGCAGGTTGTCCTGGGTGAACACCTGTGCCACCGCGCCGGCCGCCACCACCCGCATGTTCAGCAGCAGCACCTGGTCGAAGTATTGCGGCACGGTCTGCAAATCATGGTGCACCACGATGGCGGACTTGCCGGCGTCGCGCAGCGCGTGCAGCACGGTGACGATGGCTTTTTCGGTGGCGGCATCGACCCCGGCGAAAGGCTCGTCCAGCAGCAGCAGGTCGGCGTTTTGCGCCAAGGCGCGGGCCAAAAACACCCGCTGTTGCTGGCCGCCGGAGAGTTCGCTGATCTGGCGTTTGGCGAAATCCGCCATGCCGACGCGTGCCAATGCCTGCATCGCCTGCTCTTTCCAGGGGTGCGACACCGGCTTGAACCAGCCGATCTTGCGATAGGTGCCCATCGCCGCCACATCCAACGCCGAGACGGGGAAATCCCAATCCACGCTTTCGCGCTGCGGCACATAGGCCACGCGGCTGCGGGCTTGTTCCAGCGTTTGGCCGAAAAAACGCACGCGCCCGGAGGCGGCCGGCAGCAATCCCAGACAGGCTTTGAGCAAAGTGCTCTTGCCCGCGCCGTTGGGGCCGACGATGGCGGTGAGCGCGCCGGGCGTGGCGTCGAAATCCACATCCCACAGCACCGGCTTGTGGTGGTAGGCCACCGTCAGGTCATGCACCGAGAGCGGGGCGGAGGCCGGATGTTCGTCGCCGGTGGCGACTTTTGGGGGGAGGGGGTTCATGGGTTTTTGGGAATGTCGCTTGCGCCCGGGAACGCGGGACGCCAGTCCCGCTGAAATGAGGAATGCTTTGTTTCTGCGGGACGGGTGTCCCGCGTTCCCGGGCGCAAGCGCAAGTTTACTTGGCTGGCGTGGCTTGTTGGTTTTTCCGCCATTCACGGAAGCCGCCTTCCGGCGCCGAGCCGCCCAGGCTGCGTGAGAGCAAGGTGGCGTTGTGGTCGAGCATGCCGATGAAGGTGCCTTCCCAAGTGCCTTCGGCGCCCATGGCGTCGGAGAACAATTCACCGCCGATTCTCACGCTGTGCCCCTTGGCTTTGGCGCCGGCCACCAAGGCTTCGATGTTGGCCGGCGAGACGGAAGACTCCACGAACACGGCCGGAATTTTGCGTTGCACCAAGGTTTCCACCAAGGCGCTGATGCGGGCGCGGCTGGCTTCGTCGGCGGTGGAGATGCCCTGGATGCCCATCACTTCCATTTCATAGGCTTTGCCGAAATAGGCGAAGGCGTCGTGGCTGGTGACGATCACCCGCTTGTCTTTGGGGATGGAGGTCAGCACCTCCTTGCAATAGGCATCAAGTTGGGCCAACTCGGCGCAATACGCATCCGCCGCCTTGGCGTAATCGGCGCCGTGGGCGGCGTCTTTTTCAGCCAGTTTGGCCGCCACCGCGCGCACGCCGTATTGCCAGCCGACCAGGTCGTTCCACACATGGGGGTCGGAGCCGTCGGAGCCTTCCCAGGTCAGCAGGCGGTCCTTGGGAATGGTTTCGCCCAGGGCGCAATGGTTTTTGAGGTTGTGCAGCATGTCGGCCATGGTGCCCTCCAGATGGTGGCCGCTGAAAAACACGATGGCGGCTTTTTCCATCTTGGGCCCGTCGCCGGGCAGCATCTTGTAGGTGTGCGGATCGGTGCCCGAACGCATGAGTTGCTCGACTTGCACATGGGGCCCGCCGACCAGACGCACGGCGTCGGCGACCATGCCGGTGGTGGCCACGCAGGCAAGTTGGGCGGAGGCGGCGGGAGTGGAGGAAGCGCGGTCGCAGGCGGAAAGGGCTAGGCCGGTGCAAACCAGAAGGGCGGAGGAGAAGCGGGTGAGCATGGGGAGGGGGTGAATGAAGGAGGAGAGGCGTTGGACTGGGCACTGCGAAGCAGTG
>CAZVNU010000061.1:0-10195 GCA_964628335.1 uncultured Phycisphaeraceae bacterium | reverse complement strand
GGCTGAAAAGCAGTTGCGCGACCTCGACAAAGGCGCACAGCGACAAGTCGAGGCCCTGATCGACCGCATCGAAGAGCGGGATGACCCCCGCAGCCTGGGCGAGGCGTTGAAAGGGGCATTCCTCGGGGAATTCTGGAAGTACAGGGCCGGGGATTACCGTATCGTCTGCTCCATCGAGGACCATCGGATGGTGGTCCTGGCCTTGGAGATCGGGAACCGCAAGGATGTTTACAAGAAGGCCAAACGATAACCCCGCCGAAGCGGGGTTTTTCGTGCTCCATGGCGTTGATCTGAAATCTCCGCCTGGCATTCCGCCGGCGGCGCCGGCGAGCAGGCCAAGGAGGAGGCGGATTTTCACTTCTTGGCATCTTCCTTGACCGGTGCTGCGATGCGATAGACACGGGCCCAGATTTGGGTAACGCTGCGGGCGTTCTCGGCCTGGTGGCGAGTGTCGCCGATGTTGGCCACGGTGGAGGCGTGGGCGGCGTTACTCAACTCGCCGAGCAGGTAGACGCCGCCACTTTGGACGCTGGCCTGGGTGCTGAATGTCTGGCCACGGCTGATCGGGGCCGTGTTGTTCACATAGCCGACCACCTGGCGCATGTCGAGATTGAGGGACAAGGTGGCCTTGTCGTTGCCGAGGTAGTGGATCAGCACATCGCATTTAAAACCGATGTCCGAATTCTGGAAACTGGTGGTGGTGCTGGCGGTGGCGGAACCGGCACCGCTGACGGTTTGGGTGGGGATAGGAATCGAATCGGTGGCCGACTGCTTGGCTTGAAAACCGTCGAGGCATACGAAAAAGGGCTGGGCGTCCACGCTGCTTTTCGTGCTGCTCTTGGCGGTGTGGATGATGTCTTTAAGCGCCATGGTCGCATCTGCGCTCCAAGTCGGGGAGGCTTGACCGCTGGCGATGCTCATCCTGGCACCGAGGTCGAGGGAGGGATTGAGATCGAGGCCGATATTATGGGAATCGGAATCCGCCAGGGTAATCACATGGATCTGACAGAGCCACGAATCAAGCGGGGAAGCCTCCACGCGGTCGAACATTTCCGCGATGCGCACGATGGAATCAGTTTGATCGCCAACGATCAGCAAGCCGTCATCGGTAACCATCACTTTGCCCTCATTTGAGGTCAGGGTTTGAGCGGCATTGACCGAAGTTTTTGCATCCAGGCGCATGACCTTGCGGACATAGATGGATTTATCCTCGGAGCGCGCTTCGCCCAAATAGTAGATGCCGCCCACATGGACGACCTTGACGCCGTAGCGGCGGGCGAGGGTGGACAAAATATCGTCAACAGTAGCCTGCTTAAGCTCCATGGTAACGGCCTTGTCATCAAGGGAAGTGGAGCAGACCACGGAGATTTCAGAACGGTCAACGAGCCACCGCACCAGGCTTGATATCGGCATCGCCTGGGCTGACAGGTCGAACCGGGCCGGGGGCTTGGCCGACTCGGCCAAGGATTGCGCGGGAAGGTCCTGGAGCCGGTCGTAGATCTTGCGCTTCCACGGGTCGCTTTTCACTTCCAGCCTCGACCGATCCCCCGGTAGGCGATTGTCCCAGGCGCAAGATACGGCCGTCATCGAGCACAGCGCAACGGCGCACAGTGTCGATCTTCTTAAGAGTGCGGCCATTGAAAATGCCAGTGTCAATTTTTTCGTTGAGTTCATAGGTGTAACCTCCTTGCAGGATGATGAAAGACGGGGAGACGGCCACAAGGGCGGACTGGCGGGCGAGGGTCTCGCGCAGGGCCTCGGCGCGTTTGCGCTCGGCTTCTTGCGCAGCCAGGGCGGAAGCCGTGGCGGCTTTTTCCTGGGCGAGGGAATCCATTAGGCGCTGTTTCTCGGGGTCAGGGGACGACCCGGCCACGGGTACCCCCTTGGCACCCGGCTTGGCGCCGGGGCCCGCCAAGGGGGCACCCGTGGCCGGGTCAAGCCCAGGGGTGCCATTCTTGGGCAAGGATGGAGCATCGGCTTTGGAGGAGGCAGCACCGCTGACATACTTCACGCCGTCCGTCATAATCCATTTGATGCCGCCGAAGGACAAGAAGGCAACCAGGAGGACGACCGGACCAACCTTGCGGATGAAGCCCCAGCCATTGCGGCGGATGAACCAGAACAAGAGGGAAGGCCAGGAGCGGAGTTCCCATTCCATCGGCGGGGCGGAATCATCATTGACGACTTTTTTGATGGCCTTGGGAAGATCCTCGGCAATGCGTTCATTTTCGAGGGTGGCGCCTTTGTCGCCGAGCAGGTCAGAAACCGGAGCCATCACATCCACACAAGAGGGATGGCAGAAAACCAGGTCGAAATCCTTGAACCCTTGTTCAACCTGGGCGGCAAGAGATTCAGCACCAGCGGCGAGCGCGCCAGCATGAAGGCAGGCTTCGACATCCCGCGCAGGGCAAAAAGCAATGACGCGTTGACCTTCGGAAAGGTCATGGATGGGCTTGGAATACGAGTTGTAAAGCGGGAAAATGTCAGGGGTGCGCGACCATTCGATAATGCGCGGCTTTTCCTTGTTTTTCTTGCTCCAATCGCTCGATTCACGCTCTTGGACAGCAGGGATATATGCGCCGTTCAACTTGGCGGAGATTTGCCAAGCGTCCCCCAGCAGGAAGCCAAAGAAGGGGTCGCGCATGCGGCCCTTGTCGAGCAAGTCCCACACAATGGAACACTCGCGCCGGATCATGGGCGCAAGTTTCTCCTCCGCCTGGGTGACAAAGGTTGTCGTGGTGCGGGCGTGGCGGAGTTCCCCCATCCAATCCATCCACTTTTGCTTGTGGTCGTTTTTGTGAACCGAGGAGCAAAAATTATGAATCTCGTCAATGTCGATATGGTTGCCGGCCGTCTTGATCCCATGCTTTGTTTGCAGATCCCAAGGGCCGGAACCGTCCCCCCGCTTCCAAGGGTTGGTGATCTCCCTGGGAAGGATGGTGATCCGGTCGGCCACATCTTCGGCCTTGACTTTGCCCCCGGTGTAGGCCTCGACATAAGCGGCCAACTCCGGGATATGCAACTCGAAATTGGTGATCAGGCGGCGCTTGGGGTAGTTGGGCAAAAAGACCTGGGCGAACCAGCGGACGCGGCTGTAGGTCTTGCCAACGCCTTTCGAGCCCACGACCAGCGTACAAACATCGTTCGGGTTGGTGGTGCCCGTGGCGTCAGATTGAAAGAATTTGCGGATGAAGCCGAGCATGGATTATCCTCCCAACTTGAAGCCGAGGATTTCAAGACGGCAGATGAAACGGAATACCCAAAATGAAATGGAGAAGGCAACAAGGAAGCCCATGAGGCTAAAAACAAAGGTCATCGGCAAAAATATGTCCGCAAACTTGAACACGGACGAAGCGCCTTCAAGACCGGAATTGATGGTGGTGCGCCAGTCCGAAGGAAAGACATCAAGGGTGATAGTGGCCACATGATAGAAATTTTCAAAGAGAAGGCACTTAATCCAGGAAGTGAAATTCATCAAACCTTGCAGGACATATTTTGCCCCGGCAACCAAAGGAGAAAAAATATCATCCCAGCTAAGCGCAAGGGGAAAAATTACCATTGACGCAACTCCTTCAAGCAATAGGAAAATGCCAAGATGGAAAAAACAAACTTGATCAGAATCTTAAAAGGGGAAGTAAAAACAGTGTGGTCAAGTTCGACTGGGTTGGTAGCCCCACAACTGACCTTCGTCTGATCAATGGTCACAGTTGCATTGAGATAAAAGTGAGAAAGGAAGGAATGAAGATCGGGGGCAAAGGTGTAACTGATCGAATCGCTACTGCTAGATCCTGAAATGGTCGAAAAAAAAGGGAAATATGAAACCAATTTTGCCTTGAATTCGCCATATTTGGCATCACTCACACAAAAGAAATCCGGAGGGGTATAAGCTCCGTTAGAGTCCGGCGCATGAAAGGTCAAATCAAAATGGTCACAGCCATGAGGGAGGAAATCAGAGAAAACTTGGAGTGAACTCCCAACACTAAGGGAAGTGGTGTTGGTGTCGCCATTTGGGAAGTAAAAAACAACATCAATCGTATAATGCAAACCGTTGCTGACGGTCAATTTGCTATAAACCAATTCGGGATAAGAAACATTCCAAGTATAAGTGGTCATGTCTCCAAAAGGCAAAGAACTGCTCGCGGTGTAGAGGATTTCCGAATCGTTGAAATATTCATCAATCTTAAACTCGCTGCTGGATTGAGCAAAAGAGGAAACCGACACAAAAAGAGCCAGCAGAACGCCCAGGAGGCGCTTAGAAGCGGCTGAACGGGTGAACACCCGGAAGAGAATGGCACCAAAGCAAAGGCACACGGAAAATGCCGTAATCCAGAAAGCATTTTGGAAACTTTCAACCTTGGATTTCAAGGCGGAAACATCCGCCGCTTGCGCCTGGACGATGGCGGTTTGCGCCTGGATGTCAAGGCGCACCTGGTCGATGTACCACATCTGATCAGCTTGGCGTTGGCAGATGGAAAGAAAAATCTCCGTATGGAATTGCTGTTCTTCGAGGGTGGGCTCAGCCATGGGGAATTCCAAAAAGGGAGGGAAAAGAAGCGTTGGGGTGTCCCCCAACGCTTCCGAGGGGATCAGGCCTTGATCCAGGTGGCCAGGGCGCGGAAGCCCTTCTTGATGACCACGAAGGCCAGGGCAACAACGATGATGGTGGCCAGCAGGCCACCGAGGATGGTGCCCATGGTGGTGGCGTAGCCATCCATATCCACACTGGTCAAAGTCTCGACATTGAGTTCAGGAGCAACAGACTGCGCAAAAGCAGCAGTGCCCATGACGGCAGCGAAGGCGAGAGCGGATACGGGAAGAATCTTCTTGAACATGGAAAACCTTTTTTTGAAGGGGAAAATGCCACTGAAAACGCAGGGGCTACGGTTTGCCAACAGCCGGTGGCGCGGGGTTCGGCGCGGAGTCAAGGCGGGCCCTCCCATCCTCACGCGCAAAATTTCAAACTTGGAAGTACTCATCCACCCAACGCATGATGGAGCCGAAGTAGTGGCCGAGCAGGTGCCAGATCAGGCAGACAAAAAACCCCATGAAAGCAAGGGTCAAAATGTGCCAAATCACATCCGCGAGAAGAACGGGGTACATGGTCAATCCGGGAGGTTGGAGGGTTGGGGTTCAAGCGTGGCGGGGGTCTTTTTCGCGGGCTCTTTTTTCGGCTTGGCGGGATCGAGTTGGATCAGGCGGTAGCCCTTCTCCCCTTCGTTCAAAGGGCGGCGCTTGAAAAGGCGCTTGATGGTGGCCGAGAAAAGGAAGCCCAAGAAGGCGCAAATCAGGGTGCCCATGAACCAACCGGCAGGGGTCAGCGGGCAAGGTTTGGCAGCGGTGGCAACGGCAAGGATTTCAATCATGAACGACTCCTTTTGCTTTTCTTGTTGGATTCGCGCTTGTCATACCAACGCTCATATTCCGCTTCATCCTGCATAGCCCAACGGCGGTACTCCGAAGCCGTGACCATGCCATTGCGCTTCTTCTCATACATACGGTCGTAATTGTCCTGGATGATGCGGCGATTGCGGGAGTCTTCCAGCGCGTTATCCAAGAAAACACGGACAAATCCGACATATTTGTAAATGATGGTCAAGGCCAGGGCGACCACGACCACACTGCCGATGATGCCGCCCAGGAGAACACCGACCTTCAAAATGAGGGACTGAAAATCGATACCAAGAGCAGATAACGGATCAAGTGAGACGGCCAAACTAAACATGGGAAGTCTTCCTTTCTGCACGGTAGGCGCGAGCGATTTTGAGCCAATGGCGGCGGCGGATGCGGCGGTAAAGGGCGGCGGAGGCAATGAAAATCAGGGCCATCATGGCGAGGGTGCCGACTCCGCAATACCAATGACAGGCGAGGGGGAGGATCATGGGCGGACCTCCGGACCAAAAGAAGAACCAAAGGTTCTACGCTGACGCATGTACCAAGTCGTCATTTCGCGGGACTTCTGTTCTTGACGCTTGGAAGCATCCATAGCCTCACCAACGGCCTCAAAGGCCTGGTCATGAGACATCGAATGCTCACGGCGCAAATGCCAGTAAAGCTCCTTGGAAGAAGGATTGTCAAGACCCCAGCAAAAATGACAGTCAAGGCTCATCGCACGGCCCCCTTTTCCAAAGCGTCCCACGCTTCGGACTGCGCGAGAGGCCCACAGGCCTCCGAAAGTGCGCCTTCGAAAGCGTCCAGTTCGCGCATGGCGGCATCCATTTCGGCGCGACAGTCGAATGAATTCCGTTCGGCATCCCAAACCACATGATCGACCCACCAAAGCGGCAAGCCATGGAAGGCTTCCCGAGGGTGTTCCCCCTCTTTAGGCGGGTTCACTCCGTCATGTTTTGGAGTATGTATCAAGTGAAGGCCGGCTTTCAGCCGGCCGGCTGCGCGGCCATCATCAGCGGTGCCAACCTGCCGTACAACCTGGTCGAAGGTGCCGGGAACGGAGATCCACCGCGAGTTGCGCGGGGCGTCTGCAGCCGCTGGAAGCGTTCCCAGGGCAAACAGAGCGGCAGCGGCGCAAGCGGCGACCTTGGCGTACTTGGGACGCAGGACGCCACAGACGGGCGGCAAGGCCCGCTTGGTCTGCTCACGGTGGGCTTCGTCCAGGATGCCGGCAATGGCGGCGGCTTCATCTCGGGCGTTACGGCTAGGTGCAGGAGACATAGGAACAACAGAACGCGTTGCAGCCACACCCGGTTGAGCCGTAGAGGAGGGGTATACCTCGCGAATGACGCCATGCTCCGCAAGAATGCCGAGCAGGTCGTCATTGGTCGGGCCACAATGCCAGAATGTCGCAGGCTTCGGCGGACCGTACACATCGTAGGGGTCGCGGTCCCGCTCGGCCTCTTCGGATGAGCGGCGGGACTTTCCCGACCAGAACCCCGAGGAAACGCGCACAACCTTGACAGAGCGGACGCGCTCACCGTAGATGAACGGCGGATAGGCGTCGTCTTTGCCGACATACTTGCAGCAATAACGCATGTTCGTAGGGGAAAGGCGCTTCACCCAGACATGGCCACGGCCCCAAAGGGACTGCATGAGATCCTGTGGGATATTGGGAGCGTCCAGGATGATCAAATGGAAATGGATGTTTCCATTCTTCTGAAATTCCAATTTGCAGAACCATTTTCCGGACATGCTGAACGAAGAAAGGGCGCGGCCCTGGGAGTCGTAGGCATCGGTTTTCAAACGGCCGTATTCGTCACGCTCGGAAAGGGCGCGTTCCAACTTGCGCAGGAACAAGGGGACATGCTGCTCTTCGCCGGAGCGGTAATACAGGTCCATCGGATCGGGGAACAACTGGGGGTCGTAGGTCAATGTCAAAAACAAACCCGAGTGGCCACGACAACGAGCCGCAAGCCGGAGCCACAGAGCGCGGGCCTTCATCGGTGCGGCGGCAGGGTCGAACCAACTCCGACTTGCAGACTGGCGGATCTGGATGATCGCGGCGGGCTGATCGTCGGGCAGGGTGGTGGCAAGAGAATCAGGCAGCACTTGCGGCCTCCTCTCCATACAAATGACGGCGTTCGTCCGCAAGGGGGCGCATGGCCCGATTCCAACAACGAACAGCATCCGTTTGGACGGATGCTTTGGTAGCGCGTTTGTCGCGGGCGAGACAGGCCGGGCCGGAGGTGAGGCACATCGTGCAGTTGACGGAGACATGGGCACCATCGCTGGCAATGGCAACGGCCTTCGACCCGCAGAAGGGGCAAGGCAGGGCAGAGGGCACAAGCAGTGAAAAGGGAGTTGGCATGGGTGGGGCTCCACGAAAAAAGCAACTGACCGGAGTTATCCGGCCAATTGCGAAAAAGCCCGCCCTACTTCCGGTTCCCGCGTCGGCTCACAGGCCACACCGTCTTAGCTTTGTGCTCGGGTGATTTTCGACATCGGGCCAGGCAAGGGCTAGGCTTCGCAAACAACTTATTTCAGCGCGAAAATCTGCGCTGCGGAATCTTGGAATTTCCTCAGGGCTTCGCCCTGGGCAACTTTGTCCTTGGCTTCAACCACATCCAGGGCGCTGGCGAAGATATTGGCACGGTCGGCAGGAAGGATGCGTTGGCACTTGAGTCGGATCTTGCCGGCGTAGTTTTCGTGCTCGCCGGAAAAGAAAAGGTGTTCGCCTTCGGCAACGGAATTGAACATGGCTTCAACAACTTCAAGTTCATGGGTTGCGCCCATGCCGGCCACGCCGAGGATGTAACCGGCCCAATTCTTGTTTTTCTCCGAGGTCAATTTGCGCTTGGTCTTGATGACGCCGCAGAGGTGGAAACGGTCAACGAGAATGAGAGAGAGGGACATGGGAACCTGACTTTCTGCCGCGTTCTGTGCGGCGTTGGGGGAGCAGGGAAACCCCCGAAAAACTCAAAGACAGCCGATACCCGAGGAAAAACCACGCGAAAACGCCGGAGATTTGCCCGGTTGCGTTGCGTGATGGAGGGGGGGTATCATTTTCATGGCTTCCGAGTTCTGTTCGGGGGTCCAACGCTAGGCGCTGAACGATCAGCGGCCAGCATGTGCCCGGTCAAGCGCTCTAACGCTTGGCCGGGTTTTTCTTTTTCCTTGGCGCTCTAACGCCTGGGGAAAAGGTTTGGGGAAGGGATGGGAAAGAGCTGGGGGACAAGATAACCCCGTTTGTAAGAGCCAGCCACAAAAAGCAGGTTTCGGGTATCATGTCGCCCGCGAAAGCGACCTGGAGAGGTGGCTGAGTGGTTGAAGGCGCACGACTGGAATTCGTGTTTAGGATAAAACCTAACGTGGGTTCGAATCCCTCCCTCTCCGCTGAAAACCCGGACGCCCCCAAGGGGCGTCCGGGTTTTCATTTGGAGCAGGAGGGATGCGAACCCGCGTTAGGCGGGCGGCGCAGCCGACCGAACCTAACGGGGGTTCGACACGCGCAGGCGCAAGCCTGCAAAAAGTCCGCCCGCAAAGCGGGCGTTCCCTGGCGTGCCGCAAGCGCGAAGCGCGCCGCGAATCCCTCCCGGTTGTTCGACTTGCCACATCTTCAATCCACCCCCTCAATCCAACTCCACCCCAACCACCGCAATCCCCGCCCGTTCCGCCGCCGTCAAAACTTCGGATTTGTTGATGAAAATGGTGCGCTTGGCCACCACCACCAGCGCGCCGGCGCCGGCCTTTTTCAGGTTTTCGATGGTCTTGACGCCGATGGTGGGCACATCAAAGCGCGGGTCTTTGTCCGGGTTGGAGCCTTTGACCAGGGTCCAGCCGCCGCGCGGGCAGAGTTCGCCGGCCCGGGTGATCATGCGGTCGGTGCCTTCCATGGCTTCCAGCGCGATCACATCGCCGCCCTTGATGCACAGGCCCTGGCCGATGTCCAGCTCGTTGAGTTGGCGCAAAATCGGCAGGGCGAGTTTGATGTCACGCTGGATGTCGTCGCCGATGGGGCGGCGGGTCATGGAGCCCAAAGAGGCGAGATGTTCGGGGATGTAGTCGGTGGTGCTCATAAGCAAAAGTCCTTTGGTTTGGAGGCGCTGGGCCAGGGCCAGCAGCAGGCCCTGGCTGCGCCGGTCGTGGCGCCGGCTGACGAACCACAGATGCAAGGCGGTGAAGTCGGGGCAGTCGCGCAGGATTGCCAGCGGGTTGTACATGGTGGTTTTGGACACAAAGCCCACCATCACGGCTTCAAATGCGCCCTGTCTGGCCAAGTGCCGCACCCATGAGCCCGGGCGCAGGGGCGAGGCTTCGGCGAAGGTGTCGCACAGTTCAACCAAGGCGGGGTCGTATTGGCCCCGCAGGCCGATGCCGGCGATGCGCCGGCCGGCGGCGCGCATGCCTTTGGCCTGCAGCAGCGGCAGGTCGCCGCCGCCGGCGATCAGGCCGACCGGGGGCAGATCGGCGCGGCTAAGGGTGGTGGGTATGGCTTCGCCGGAAGCGGCTTCGCGCCGGGTCAGATGCAGGCCGTCGGCGCGGGACAAGCCGATGCGCAGGGCGCCAAGCCCTTCCAGCTTGCGCAGCAAAGCTTCATCCGCCGGCATGGGCCGGTGGGTGAGGCCGTCGGGGCCGGCCAAATGAAGTTGGGTCAGAAAATATCTGGCCATCACCCGCTCGTCCCGCGAGAGCCGGGCCAGGTGGCGCAATTGGTTCAGGCATTCGGCGGTCATGTAGCCCGGCCAAAACAAAATGTGGAAAAGATTGCCATGGGAGTCGTAGTTCAGGTCGCGTTGCAGCAGGA
>CAZVNU010000060.1:6779-10207 GCA_964628335.1 uncultured Phycisphaeraceae bacterium | reverse complement strand
TTTTTCTGTCATCGGCCATTTGCGCTTGGAGGTTGAGGATTACCCGCCAGCCCTGAAATTCCCACCGCTGATTTGACGAAAACCCTTCCAGCAGGTATCCTTCCTGCCCCTAAAACCGCCTTCTTGTGGCGGTGAACAGGGTCTGTTTCCGCCCGTCCTCCAAGGATTAACATGCTTCCCTGCCAGCGCAAAACCCGCTCCCAGTCCCGTCAAGGCCGCAGCCACCAGGCTATCACCGCCAAGCAGACCATCTCTTGCCCGAACTGCGGCGAAGCGAAACTGCCCCACTGCGCTTGCAAATCCTGCGGCTATGTCCGCCCAGGTTTGTCAGTTGGCAATGCCAAGGCCTAATCTCATCGTCTGATTTCAAACCGCCGGGGGCGACTTTGTTTCCCCCTGCGGTTTTCGCCTATCACGGAAAGCCTACGCCATGCGCATCGCTGTGGACATCATGGGCGGAGACAACGCACCGGACGCCATCCTGGCCGGCTGCATCCTTGCCCGCGACATCATCGGCCCCGACGACCGCCTGGTCCTGGTCGGCGACGAAACCATCATCCGCGAAACCCTGGCGGAAAACCGCCTGGCCAATGATCCGCGTTACGAGATTTTCGCCACCACCCAGGTGATTGGCATGAGTGAATCACCGGTGGACGCCATCAAGGCCAAACCCGACAGCAACATCGTCAAATGGGGCTGGCTGGGCAGCAAAAAAGCCGGCGACAAGCAGTGCGACATCATCATTTCCGCCGGCAACACCGGCGCCTGCGTGGCTTCGGCGCAAATGTTCATGCGCCGCCTGCCCGGCGTGCACCGGCCCGGCATCGTGGTGACCATTCCTTCGTTTTACGGCCCGGTGGTGGTCTCCGATGTGGGCGCCAACCCCGAACCGCGCCCCAGCCACTTGCATCAATACGGCCACATGGCCAGCCTGTTCGCCGAAAAAGCCCTGGGCAAGAACAAGCCGCGCGTGGCCGTGCTGTCCATCGGCAGCGAAGAAGGCAAAGGCAATGCGCTGACCAACGGCACCTCGGAGCTGATGCGCAAAGACCCGACCATCAACTACATCGGCTATGTCGAAGGCCGCGACATTTTCAACGGCGTGGCCGATGTGGTGATCACCGAAGGCTTCACCGGCAATGTGGTGCTCAAACTGGCCGAAGGCCTGTCCAAAGGCCTGTTTGAAGCCATCGCCCAGGAAACCTTCGAGGTGGATCCCGAGTTGGCGATCAAAATGCAGCCGGTGGTGGACCGCATCCACAAGAAACACGACTACCATGAGTACGGCGGCGCGCCCCTGCTTGGCGCCAACGGGCTGTGCATCATTTGCCACGGTTCCTCCAAGCCGATCACCATCAAGAACTCCATCCGCAACGCGATGCACTTCGCCAGCTTGAAACTCAACGAAGCCATCGTCGAAAATCTAGCGGAATCGGCCAAGCATGTGGCACCGGCCGGAATGCCGGCTTGCCCGGTCGGGAGCAAGGACCACTAAATGGCTTTTTGCATGACACCACGCCTTGGCGGCATTCGAATTGCGGGAACCGGCATCTGTGTGCCGACCCACAGCATGTCCAATGCCGAAATCGCCAAGACGGTGGACACCACCGACGCCTGGATCCGCCAGCGCACCGGCATCGAAAACCGCTACATCGCCCAGCCCGGCGAGACCACCCGCACCCTGGCCACCGCGGCCTTGCGCCAGGCGCTGGCCAATGCCGGCATGGTTCCCACCGCGCTGGACATGGTGATCGTCGCCACCATGACTCCCGACATGGCCTGCCCCGCCACCGCCGCCCGCGTGGTGGCTGAGGTGGGCGCCACGCCCGCCGGCGCCATGGACATCTCCATCGCCTGCTCCGGCTTTGTCTACGCCATGAACCACGCGGCCGCGCTGATCGCCAGCGGTTTTTACGAAACCGTGGCGGTGATCGGCGCCGAGACCATGAGTCGCATCACCAACTTCAACGACCGGCGCACCTGCATTTTGTTCGGCGATGCCGCCAGTTGCGCCATTTTGACTTCGGAAGGCGCCACGCCCGACCAAGGCTGCCTGCACCAGAGCATGCATTCCGACGGCGGCGCTTGGAAAGAATTGTATGTGCCGCTCGAGACCGCCCACCTGCCCGCAGGTGGCGACCCAGCCATGTTCAACGGCCAGTTTGGGACCTTGCAGATGAACGGCCAGGAAGTGTTCAAATTCGCCGTCACCACCACCCAAAAAGCCATCGAAGACACCCTCGCCACCGCCGGCATCAAGGCTGAAGATTTGGCGATGATCGTGCCGCATCAATCCAACTTCCGCATTTTGGACCTGATCCGCACCCGGCTGGGCCTGCCCAAAGACCGCGTGCATGTGAACATCCACAAATACGGCAACACTTCGGCCGCCAGCGTGGGCCTGTGCCTGCATGAATTGATGGAAGCCAAGCAGTTGAAAAAGGGCGATCTGGTGTTGTTCGCCGCCATCGGCGGCGGCATGGCTTGGACCACGAATTTGTGGAAGATGTAAAGTAGCCGGCATGGGTGCCATCTCCGACCTCCGCCAATCCTATGCCGATGCGCCGCCGCTTTTGGAAAGCGCGCTGCCGGCCGATCCCTTGGCCCTGTTTCACCAATGGCTGGCGGAGGCGATCAAGGCGCAAATTCTCGAGCCCAACGCCATGACCCTGGCCACCGTCGACAGCCAAGGCAACCCCGATGCCCGCATCGTGCTGCTCAAGGATGCCGACAGCCGCGGGCTGACCTTCTTCACCAATTACGCCTCGGCCAAGGGACTGGCTTTGGCCGCTCATCCGCAGGCGGCGCTGGTGTTTTATTGGGATGTGATGTTCCGCCAAGTGCGCGTGCGCGGCGCAGTGGAAAAAGTCAGCCGCGAGGAATCCTTGGCCTATTGGCGCACCCGCCCGCGCGGCAGCCGCCTTGGCGCCCTGGCCAGCCGCCAGTCCGGCCTGCTGGCCGGCCGCGCCACCCTTGAGCAAGCCTTTGCCGCGCAAGAAGCGCAATTCCAAGGTCAAGACGACATCCCCCTGCCCGACCACTGGGGTGGCTACCGGGTGATTCCCCAAGCCTTTGAATTCTGGCAAGGCCAGACCAGCCGCCTGCACGACCGCCTGTGTTTTGCGCGCGCCGAAAACGCCTGGCAGGTCCGGCGTTTGGCGCCCTAGTGCGATTACAATCCCCCACCATGCTCCGCAAAATCCTCCTGTCCAAGATTCACCGCGCCACCATCACCCAGTGCGATCTGCACTATGTGGGCTCGATCACCATCGACGCCGACCTCTTGGCCGCCACCGGCATGCGCCCCAACGAGGCCGTGATGGTGCTCGACTGCGACAACGGCGCGCGCTTTGAAACTTATGTGATCCGCGGCGAACCCGGCAGCGGCATCATCGGCGTCAACGGTGCGGCGGCGCATCTGGTGAAGG
>CAZVNU010000060.1:6300-6769 GCA_964628335.1 uncultured Phycisphaeraceae bacterium | reverse complement strand
GAAGGAAGGCCACCGCGTGATCATCCTCAACTACGGCTACGCCACCGCCCCCGATCTGCACGACCACAAGGCCAATGTGGTGCTGGTGGATGACGACAACAAGATCAAGCAACGGCTGGAATACCTCAGCCGCCTGGATGTGCCGACCAATGCGATTCGGGATGAGATGTGCTGAAAGTAGATGCGGCGGCCTCGCCGCGTTCACCGGAAAAGAAATTGAAAACAACCCGCGCCCTTGCTGGGGCGCGCGTTGTTTTTTCATCGCGGGTCTGGACGCGGCGGGCCGCCACGTCTACTTTCGCCCAATCGCCCCAATCAACCGCGCCACATCCCCATCCGAAAAATCCGTCCTAAGCGTAATCCGCACCCGCGCCGAGTTCGGCGGCACGGTGGGCGGGCGCACGGCGACGGCCAAAATGCCTTGCCGGCGCAAGTGGTCGGCCAAGGCCAGTGCCGCTTCCGCCGAGCC
>CAZVNU010000060.1:5297-6290 GCA_964628335.1 uncultured Phycisphaeraceae bacterium | reverse complement strand
GCGACAGCAGGTCGTTGGTCTGGCCCACATCGTCCGCCGAGCCGGCCAGCAGCGGAATGATCGGCGTGGCAAAGTCAGAGTGCGGCAAGGCCCAGCCGTTTTTGGCCAAGGCGGCCCGCACCTTGGCGCTCATCGCCTGCAAGCGCTCGCGCCGCTCTGGCTGCGCGCGCACCACTTCCACGGCGGCCAGCAAACTGGCGGCTTGCGCAGGGGGGACGGCGGTGGTGTAGATAAAGGCGCGCCCGCGATTGACCACGGCGTCAATCACCGCCTGCGAGGCTGTCACCATGCCGCCAAGCGAGCCCAAGGCTTTGCTGGCGGTGGACACCACCACGCCGGCTTTGATTGCCGGATGGTCGGTCAAGCCCAATGCTTCAATCAAGCCGGCGCCACTGGCGCCCAAGACACCGGTGCCGTGGGCTTCGTCCACCACCAAAATGGCGTTGTATTTTTCACACAAGTCGGCGCAGCGGCGCAAATCGGCGCAATCGCCATCCATTGAAAAAATGCTGTCGGTCACCAAGAACTTGCGCCTCATTCCGGTTGCTTCAGCCAGCAGGCGCTCCGCTTTTTCATCATTCAAATGCGGGAAGGTGCGCACAGCGGCGCCGGAAAATTTCGCCGCGTCAATCAGGCTGGCATGGTTCAGTTTGTCCTGCACGATCAGGTCGCCCTCGCCTGCCAGTGATGTCAGCACCGCCAAATTGGCCATGAAACCGGTGGGCAATAACAGCGCGGCCGGCGCATGTTTGAACGCGGCAAAGGCCGCTTCCGCCTGTTGGTGAATCGGCAAGGTGCCGGTGACCAATCGCGAAGCACCCGAGCCCACGCCGTATTGCGCCACCGCCTGCGCCGCCGCCTGCTGCAACGCCGGGTGGGTGGCCAGCCCCAAATAATCATTGGAGGCGCAATGCAACAGTTCCCGCCCCTCGAGCATGACCTGCGGCCCGACGCCGGCAACCCGCAGCATCTCGTCCACCGTCACCATCGGCG
>CAZVNU010000060.1:0-5287 GCA_964628335.1 uncultured Phycisphaeraceae bacterium | reverse complement strand
CCGCAAGCCGGCGGCGGCGAGGGCGTCAAGATCGGCATGAAGTTGGTCGGCAAGGGTCAGCATGACGCCTTACTTGCCTTTTTTGCCCACTTCCACCGCAATCGTCGAGCGAATGCCGCCGCGGCCCTTCCATTGGGTTTCCAAACGCTTCCATTTGGGCTTCATCGCCTTGGCCAGATCGTCGGCAATGCGGTTGGTCACGGCTTCGTAAAAGATGCCTTCGTTGCGGAAGGACTGGTAATACAGTTTGAGGCTCTTCAGTTCCACGCACACTTTGCCGGGGATGTAGGTCAAAACCACCGAGCCGAAATCGGGGTGGCCGGTCACCGGGCACACGCTGGTGAATTCCTCGGAGATGTGCTCAATCACGAAGGGGCGGGTGGTGTTGGGCGAGGCGAAGCACTCAAGCAACTTGGGGTTGGGCACGGTCGTTTCTCCGGTAATGGAAATAAAGATTGAAAACACCCTGGATGAGCCAAGGATGCAGGCGTAGGATACCGCCATTCATGTCCTCCCCTTTTGCCATTCCCCAACAGCTGTGGAAACGCCTGGCGTCTTGGCCGCGGCGCATGTCCATCGTCACCCGCCTGGTGGTGTTGCTGCTGGTGGTGCTGTTGGTGCCCTTGTCCATCACCGCCTCGCTGAGCATGGCCCGCACCACCCACATGATGGAGGAAAACGAGTATTTGCGCCTGCAGCAGGAGTCGCGGGCCATCGCGGTGCGCGGAGCGCAACTGGTCGCCGACACCTCGCGCATGCTCAGCCTGCTGCAATCCGACCCGGCCCTGGTGCGCGTGTGCATTGATCGCCGGGCTGAATACGAAGGCACCGTCCCCACGGCCGACCAGACCCTGCGTAACCAGGTGACCACCGCCACCCGCGCACTGCTGGCCCGCGCCGCCGCTTGGAACCCGGACCTTGACCAGGTGGCGCTGGCCGACAACCGAGGCCACTGGCTGGCTTTTTCCGACAAACCCACCACCGACAACCCGCAGGATCAAGCTGCCACCGCCTGTGCCAAACGCGCCTTGGAGGGTGAAACCATCACCGCCGAGTTCTTGGGTGAAAAGGACGGACAAGCCCTTTATTTTGCCGCCCCGGTGCAGGACGACCAGCAGGAAATCCTGGGCGCCTTGGTGGTGCGCATGAAACCCGCCGCCTTGCGAAAACTCTGCACCAGCGAACTGCTGCCCAAGCCGCAGGTCGCTTTGCTGCGTGCCAAAGGTCGGATCCTTGCCCATTCCGATCCGGCCCGCACCGGCGAGTTTTGGCGCAGCCAAATCAAGACCACCCAGGTCAAAAACGCCATGATCGAGCAGGAGGGGGAAAGCGGCCGCTGGTTCAACACCGGCCGCTCCTTCATCCCCAATGCCGGCTGGACCGTGCTGGTGGCCCAGCCCAGGGCATTGCTGGAGCAGGATATCGGCCGCCTGCAGCGCCAACAGACCGCCATCGCGCTGTGGGCCGCCTCGGCCGTGCTGCTGCTAGCCCTGTTCCAAGCCCGCGAAATCACCCGCCCGCTGCGCGCGCTGCGCCTGGCGGCCATCCGCGTGGCGCGCGGCGACCTGTCGACCAAGGCGCCTATTTTCCTGCATGACGAAATCGGCGAATTGGCGCACACCTTCAACCACATGACCGACCGCCTGCGCGAACACGACAAGTTGCGCGGCCACTTGCGCCTGGCCCAGGACATCCAACGCGGGTTGCTGCCGGAGCGGGCGCCCGCTTTCGCCGGCTTGGACATGGTGGGCTTCAACCGCCCCGCCGACGAAACCGGCGGCGACTATTTCGATTTCGTCGACCTCTCGGAATGGGCACCCCACCATGTGGCGGTTTTCATCGGCGATGTGACCGGCCACGGCGTGCCGGCCGCCTTGCTGATGGCCACCGCCCGCGCCCACATCCGCGCTGCCGCCTATCCGCCGCGCCCGCTGGACCAGGTGATGGCCGACGCCAACCGCCGCATTTTGCAAGACACCCCGCAAGGGCGCTTCATCACCGTGGCGGCCCTGCTGATCGACACCCAGCACCGCCGCCTGCATTGGTCCACCGCCGGCCACGACGGCCCCATGCTGTTCGACCCCGCCCAAAACCATGTCAGCGACCTGGAAGGCGAAGACATCCCCCTTGGCGTGGTGCCGGGCTGGCAATTCCACCAGCATGGCGGCGGCACGGTGCATGCCGGCTCGGTCATCGTGCTTGGCACCGATGGCCTGTGGGAAACCCGCAATGCAGACAATGAGGAATTCGGCAAAGAGCGCCTGCGCGAACTCATCCTGCAACACCATGCCAAGGACGCCGAAGCAATCCGCCGCGAAATCACCCTGGCGGTGGATGCTTTCCGCGGCCAGGCCGAACAGGAAGACGATGTGACTTTGGTGGTGGTGAAAATGGTCTGATGGAAAACAACAGCGAAAAAACAAGCCTCCTCCTTTAAAAAACACGCCCCATGCCCCCCACCCTTCACGGCCACACCGCCCCTTCCGCCGCCCGCTGGCTGCGCCCCCGGCGCCTGCGCGCCTTGTGGGCACAGGCTTTCCCGCTCAAAGCCACCTCCGAGAGTTGCCTGCCCTTGTGGGTGCGGGCGCGCGGGCCGGTGGGTGAGGCGGTGTGGATCGCCATGCAGCCGGGCATGACATCCGCCGGCCAGCCCACGGTGGATCGCGCCGATTTCGTGCCCGACCGCACCGGCTTGTGGACCTTGGAACTCGCCCTTGAAGTCGCCCCCGGCCGCGCCGCCATGATCCCCGGCCAAACGGTGCATGCCTTGGTGGAGCACCCCCACTTTGCTTCATTGCGGGCGTACACCTTGATCCCCAGGGTCTGCGGCGAACTGAGCTCTTGGCGGGCGCGCCTGCCGGAGATCAAACGCATGGGCTTCAACGCCATCTGGCTGCTGCCCATTTCGCGCATGGGGGGTTCGCACAGCCCGTACAGCGCCAGCGACCCGATGGCCATCGACCCCACCTTCGCCCCCAACGACACCGGCTGGGATGAAGCCAAAGCCTTTGCCGATGCCTGCAAAGAGCACGGCCTTGGCCTTGGCGTGGACTTGGTGCTCAACCATGTGGCGCCCGACGGCCACTTCGCCAAAAAACATCCGCAATGGCTGGCCTGGAACACCGAGGAAGAAGACGGCCTTGACCGCTCCGGCTGGCGCGAAGGCTTGGGCGGCCCCTTCCACGCCTGGCGCGATTTGGTGCGCCTGCGCCTCTTGGAAAAAGACCAGATGCAGTCGCATGCCGACCGCACGGAAATGCTCGAATACTGGACCCACTATGCAGAAGGTTGGGTCAATCTGGCCGCCCGCTCGGCGCTGCCGATGGTGCGGCTGGACAACGCCCACAGCACGCCCCCCATCCTGCTTGACACCATCCTGCCCGTCTTGCGCCGCGACCACCCCACCCTGTGCGTGCTGGGGGAATTTTTCGACGACCAGCCGGGCGCGGCCGAATCCTTCGTCTGGCATCACGGCATCGAGCGTTTGCTGGCCACCCCGTGGATGGAACCCTTCGCCGCCCAAAAACGCCGCTTGCTGGGCTTCTTGGATGATGTGGACAAACATTCCGCCGTCCGCCATTTCGTGCCCCTGTGCAGCCACGACAGCCCGTCGGCGGCCGAAGCCTATGGCGGAGCCAAGGCCATTGGCCCGCGCTATGCGGCACTAAGTCTGCTCAGCGGCGGTTGCAGCGGCGTGGTGCAGGGCACCGAATGGTCCACCCCCCGCAAAATTGAATTCATCGGCACCCCGACCACCTATCCCAAGGCCGAACCACAGCACGAAATCCTGCGCGCCATCAACACCGTGCTGGATCAAGAAAGCCCGTTGATGGGCACCCCCACCTATTGGCTCGACAGCAATCACGGGGCGGTGATCGGCGGCTTGCGCATCGGCATCCACGGCCCCTTGCTGGTGGCGGCCAATCTGGATGCCACCGGCAGCCACACCCTGCCGCTCAACGGTTTCGCCAACCAAACATGGGTGCCCTTGTACGCAACAGGCTGCCAACGCGTCGGTGACGATTTGGTGCTGGCGCCAAGTGGCGTGGGCATTTACAAAGCCGGCTGAACCTTTCAGGAAACCGGGTCCACCGCGCGCGGGAAGGAGCCCAGCACCGAGAGCTCCACGCAATGCGCGCGCGCTTCCACGATGGCGGCCGCCACCTTGGGGTCGTCCTCATGGCCGATCAAATCCACGAAGAAGCAATACTCCCAGTTCACCCGCTGGCTGGGCCGCTTGTCGATATGGGTCAGGTTCAGGCCGTGCTTTTGGAACACCGCCAAAACATCCACCAAGGCGCCCGATTTGTGCAGGGTGGTGAACAGCAGCGAAGTCTTGTCATCGCCGGTGGGCGCTGTGCGCTGATGGCCGATCACATAAAAACGGGTGGTGTTGTTGGGGTTGTCCTCGATGTTTTCAAACTGCGCCTTGATGCCGTAAAGCTGGCTGGCCAACAACGAACCGATGGCCGCCGAGCCGGGTTCGTTGGCGGCGATTTCCGCCGCTTTTGACGTGCTGCTGGCGGCGATGCGCTCAACCTTGGGGAACTGCGCCGACAACCAGCGGGCGCACTGGCCCAAAGCCTGCGGATGCGAATACACCCGCTTGATTTCCGGCGCCTGGCAATTGGCCAGCAGGTTGTGATGGATGCCGGCCAACACCTCGGCGCACACCCGCAGGGGCGTGCGGATGAATTGGTCGAGCGAGGCGGCCACCGAGCCTTCGGAGGAATTCTCCACCGGGATCAGGCCGTAATCGCAATGGCGGCGCGCCACGGCGTCAAAGATGTCCTCGATGTGGGTCAGGTTGTCGTATTCCACCGACGCACCGAATTTGCGCTCGGCCGCCAAGTGGCTGTAAGAACCTTGCGGCCCCAAATGGCCGATGCGCAGCGGGCGCTCCAGGGCGAACGAACCGCTCATGAGTTCGCGCCAGATCGCCTCCACGCAGCGGCCCGGCAACGGCCCGGGATTGTTGGCCCGCACCCGATCCAGCACCGCCTTCTCGCGGTGCGGCACATAAATCGGCGCATCGCCCGCGTTGCGTTTGACATGGCCCACCTCCAGCACCACCTTGGCCCGCTCGTTGAGCAGGCGCAAAAGGTCGGCATCCAGCGCATCGATCTTGGTGCGCAACGGCGCCAAGGCGGCGGATTCGTCAATCGGCAAATTGGGCGTGGGGTCGGACATGGGGCGGATTGTAGGGAATCGGAGGCGCCGCCAATGACTGCCACCAGGGCTGGCGGGTCACGCGCGTCATCCCGCTGAAAAAAGTAGACGCGGCGGC
>CAZVNU010000059.1:691-10227 GCA_964628335.1 uncultured Phycisphaeraceae bacterium | reverse complement strand
TCCTCCGCGCCGCCGACAACACGCTTTCCATCGTGAGCGCCGGCGGCGCCAAGCGCCCCTTGGCCAAGGGTGTCATCCGCTACACCACCGACGGCTCGCCGGTCACGGAACATTCCACCGTGTACGACAAACCCTTCAAAACCGAGGGCGACAAGGTCACCGCGCGCTTCTTCTACCTTGGCGAATACCCCTACGCCCCGGTGACGATGGCCAGCGAATTCGGCATCCCGCGCGACCAGTGGAAGGTGTTGTCGATCACCGGCAAAGCCGCCGCCACGGCCGCCTTCGACGGCCGCGCCGACACCGCTTGGCGCTGCGCCGGCAAGGGCGTCCTGCCGCAACACTTGGCATGGAACCTTGGCGCGGAGGCGGCGCTCACCAGCCTTTCCGTCCACTCCACCATCAAGAACGAAGACGGCCGCATCAAGGGCTTCGTCCTCCATGCCAGCGACGACGGCAAGACTTGGCGCAAGGTGAAGGAAGGCGAATTCGCCAGCTCGCCCAACGCCCAGAAAATCATCTTCGACGCCCCCTGCAAGACCCGCTTCCTCAAATTGGAGGCGACCAGCCTGCATCAAGGCAAGGACATGGTCATCACCGAAATCGAAGCCTACGCCAAGTAAGCGGCTTGCGGAATCAGTTGCCGTTTGAACCATGAAAACAGCGCGCACCCCTTGGGCGGGTACGCGCTGTTTTTCATTCTTCACACCCCGTAAACCTCCGCCGCCCGCGCCCGCAGGTGGCGCATCAGCGGCTCGGCTGACAGCGGCTGGCCGGTGACGCGCCGGGCGGTGGATTCGCCGTAACCGGCCTGGCCATGCCGGTGGATGTTTGCGCGCAGCCAGGCCAGCATCGGCTGGAAATCGCCGGCTTCCACCCGCGCCTCCGGCGGGCCCAAGTCGGCCGCCATCGCCTCCCACAGTTGCGCCGAGAGCATGGTGCCCAGGGTGTAAGTGGGAAAGTAACCCAGCGCGCCCATCGCCCAGTGGATGTCCTGCATGCAGCCTTGCGCGTCATCGGGCGGCGTGAGGCCGAGCAACTCTTGGTACTGGGCATTCCATGCTGGCGGCAAATCGGCCACCGCCAACGCGCCCGACAGCAGCGCGCGCTCCAGACGGAAGCGGGCCAGGATGTGCAGGTGGTAGGTGGCTTCGTCGGCTTCCACCCGGATCAGCGAAGGCTCCCACAGGTTGTTGCCGGCGAACAGGTCGCTTGGGGCATAGGGTTTGAGCGCGTCGCCAAAATGCCGGGCCAAAATCGGCCAGCACCAGCGGGCGAAGGATGCGCTGCGGGCGACTTGGTTTTCCCACAGGCGCGACTGGCTTTCGTGCACCACCAACCCGGCCGACTCGCCGGCCGGCAAACCCCACTGCCCCGCCGGCAGGCCCTGCTCGTACAGGCCGTGGCCGGCTTCGTGGATGGTGGAACCCAACGCATCGGGATAGTTGTCGTCGGCCAAGCGCGTGGTCAGCCGCACATCGCCGGCACCGGCGCCGGAGCAAAACGGATGGCCGGACAAATCCAAACGGCCGGCCTCGAAATCAAACCCCAGGGCGGCGATGATCTCGCGGTTGGCCGCCATCTGCGCGCCGCGGCCGAAGCGCGCTTTGAGGAAGCGGTCGGTGGGCCGCTGGGCGCCGGCCACTTTTTGGATCAGCGGCACCAGTTGCGCCCGCAACGGGTCGAGCACGCCGGCGACTTGGGCCGCCGTCATGCCCGGCTCATAGGTGTCGGCCAAAGCATCCCACGCTTCGCCGCCTTGGGCCCAGCCCAGGCAGGCGGCCTGCTCGCGCGAGAGGGCCACGATTTTTTCCAGGTGCGGGGCAAACAGGCGGAATTCTTTTTTGGCCTTGGCCTCGCCCCAGGCCGCCTTGCCAAGCGACATCGCCTGCGAAAATTCAGATACCAGCGCCGCCGGCAACTTGGTGGCGCGGTCGAAGGCGCGGCGGATTTCGCGGATATTGATGGCGGCAACGCCATCCTGCGCCAAAGCGGCGTCCGCCTCGCAAGTTGCCAACCACTCGCCCACGCGCGGATCGGTCAAACGGGTGTGGACTTCGCCGGCGAGCAAGGCCAATTGATCGGCCCGGTGCGCCACGCCTTTGGGCGGCATCAGCACCTCTTGGTCCCAACCCAACACGCTGGCGGTGGAGCCCAGCAGCGCGGCGTTTTTCCAGTGGGCGGCAAGGCGGGTGTAGGCCGGGGAGGAGGCGGCGGCGGCGGGGGCTTGGGTGGGCATGGGGCAAGGTGGACAGGAAAGGGAACCGGTGAAGGTTGCAGTGTAGGAAGATGCGCGGGGCCGACATGCAGGTGGCAATCACCGCGCACGCGACGGGCCGCCGCGTCTACTTTGTACGATGCCCCCATGTCCAACGACTCCCCCCTGCGCCTGCGCATCGCCGACGAAGACCGCCCTGGGGTGTTTGCCACCGATGTGCTGATCTTCAGCGGCGCCCATGAATTCGTGTTGGACTTCGTCCAAAACCTTGAGATCCCCATCCGCGTGGTCGCCCGCGTGGTGGTGCCGCGCGCCGCGTTGCCGGCCATGCTGGAGGTGATGCGCCAGGGCGTGACGCCGCCGCCGACGCACAAACCAACGCCTGCGGACACCGCCAATCCGGATGAGGCCGCCGCCGTTCCCGAAGGCGCGAGTTCCTCCGGGCCGATCACCGTGCAGCAGCCCAAGCAAATCTATGACGACATCAAACTGCCCGAAAGCCTGCAATCCGGCGCCTATGCCAATGCGCTGATCACCGCCCACAACGACCAGATCTTCCGCATGGATTTCGTGGCGCAGTTCTGCCCCGACCCGGTGCTGACCGCCCGCGTATTCGTGACCAAGGTGCAGGCCGGCCAGGTGCTGGGGGCGTTGGAGCATGTGGTGAAGGGGAAGTGATGGCGTGCGGCAAAGCCAGGGTTGGCGGGTCACGCGCGTCATCCCTTTGAAAAGGAACCCCGACCGTTAGGGAGGGGACGCGCAACCGCCGAAATAGCGTGCCAGCGTCCCCTCCCTGACGGTCGGGGTTCCTTGACCCGCCAGCCCTGCGGCAAAGCAAGGGGCGGAAGAAATAAAAACGGATTTTGTTAGGATTCCCCCATGGCCAAAGAACGCCTCATCACCCCCACCGCCACCCCGACCGAGTCCTTGCAGGAGGAAAAACTCGGCGCGGCCCTGCGTCCGACCCGGCTCAAGGACTATGTCGGCCAGCCTGCGCTCACCCAGCGGCTCGATATCGCCCTGGCCGCCGCCGCCGGCCGCAATGAACCGGTGGAGCATGTGCTGCTGCATGGGCCGCCGGGCTTGGGCAAGACCACGCTGGCCCACATCATTTCGGTGGAGATGGGCACCCATCTGACCGTCACTTCCGGGCCGGCCATGACCAAGCCGGGCGACTTGGTCGGTTTGCTGACCAAATTGCAGGCGCGCGATGTGCTGTTCATCGACGAGATTCATCGGCTTCCCATTGCGCTTGAGGAATACCTTTATTCGGCGATGGAGGATTTCAAGATTGATGTGCAAATCGACCAAGGCATGCATGCGCGCTCGATCACTTTGCCGCTGCAACCCTTCACCCTGATCGGCGCCACCACCCGCGCCGGCATGCTGTCGGGCCCGATGCGCTCGCGCTTTGGCATTGCGCACAATCTGGAGTTTTACGCGGTCAAGGATTTGCAAAGCATTTTGATCCGCAGCGCCGGCTTGCTTGGCATGCCGGTGGATGGTGACGCCAAAGCGGCGCTTGAAACCATCGCCCAGCGCAGCCGCGGCACCCCGCGCGTGGCCAACCGCCTGCTGCGCCGGGTGCGCGACTATGCGCAGGTGAAAGCCGGCGGCAAAATCACCCAGGCCTTGGTGGATGAGGCGCTGACTTTGGAAGGTGTCGACAGCCTGGGCCTTGACGAAATGGACCGCAAGTATTTGCGCTGCATCGCCAATGTCTACGGCGGCGGCCCGGTGGGCCTTGAAGCGGTGGCCGCCACCTTGGGCGAAGACTCCGGCACTTTGGAGCAGGCGGTGGAGCCGTACCTGTTGCAACTGGAATTCCTGGCCCGCACGCGGGCCGGGCGCGCGCTGACGGCCAAGGGGGCGCAATTTCTTGGCGTGAAGGTGAGGACGGCGAATGTGGACGGGTTGTTCGGGGAATGAAAAAGAACCCCGACCGTCAGGGAGGGGACTGGCGCATGAACGAACACAAAACCATCCCCTCCCTTACGGTCGGGGTTCTTTGGCCAACTTCCCCGCGATCTTCATCAACATCTTCTGCTCTTCCTTCAAAAACTCATATGGCTCCCGTTTGCCGATGCCGATCACCCCGCGCAGCGCGCCGGCTTCGTCAATGATGGGCACCGCCAGCGAGCCCTGCACGCGGGTGGCTTTGGCGCCGGGCTTGGCCACGCCGGAATCATCGGTTTGCAGATTGCACAATTGCACCGGCTTGCGTGTTTCGGCGGCGCAGCCGGCGATGCCCTTGCCGATGGGAATGCTTTGCACGATGGGCACGATGTGCGGTGGCAGGCCGGCGTGGGCCACCAGTTCCAACAGGCCGGTGGCCTCGTCCAACAGATGCACGGTGCCGGTGGTGCACTCGAAGTTGGCCAGGGTTTGTTCAAGGACGGTTTGATGATGGGTCATGGCGTTGCGGGGTCATTGCGGGTGGGCCAGCAGATAATCCAAATCATTTTTCAGCATGCGCATTTCTTCGTCATTGCGCCCGCCGTAATAGCCGCGGATGCGGCCTTGGGTGTCGAGCAGGATGATCTTGTCGCTGTGGGCCACCGGATTGTCGGGGTCGCCTTGCGCGTCGTCCACATACAACTTGAAGTCGCGACGGACCATTTCGCGGACCGCCGTTTCATCGGCGCCGGTGGCATGCAGCCAGCGCGACGCGGGGCCAAGGGCCAATTGCGCGCGGTGGGCTTTGAGCACCGCCGGGGTGTCAAAGGCCGGGTCCACGGCGATGGACAGCAGGCCGATGTCCGCATATTTGGAGTCAGCGGAAAAATCGCGGTCGAAGTTGAAAAAGCGGGTGGTCAGCGCCGGGCAGACCCCCTTGCAGCGGGTCAGGAAAAAATCGCACAGCCACACCCGCCCCTTGAGGCTGTCCAAGGTGACGGGCTTGCCCTCTGCATCAAGCAAATCCAAGGTGGGCGCCGGCAGCGGATCAAACAAGAAGTGGTCGCTGGGTTTGGCGGCAGGGGCCAGCCAAGCCGGGAACGCCGCCTGCGGGAAAAAGGTGCGCACGCTGAGCACGCCGGTGGCCGCCACGCAGGCCAGGGCGCACAGGATCACGCTGGGGTGGCGCAGGGAAGCGGGCAGCATCAATGGCCCTTTCCCGGCCGGCGCGCCAGCAGTGTGGCGGCGGTGAAGGCCGCGCCGGTGAAGCCGATGAAAACCAGCAGGCTGGGGACGATGCCAAGCGGCAGGCTGGCTTGGTCGCCAAGCAACAGGCCGGCCAGCGCATTTTGGCCGTAGGTCAGCGGGTTGGCCCACATCAGGCCCTTGAGCAGCCACGGTGTGCCGTCGGTCAGCGGAAAAATGGCGCCCGACAAAAACCACATCGGCATCAAAATCACATTCATCAAGGCGTGGTAACCGGCGGAAGATTCCATGGGCCAGGCCATGCAAAAGCCCACCGCAGTCAGACCGAAAGCCACCACAAAGGCGGCGCCAAGGGCTGCCAACATCATCAACGGTGCGAATGCAATGCCGGCCAAGGGGGCCAGCGCCATCACCAAGGCGGCCTGCACGGTGGCGGCCACCGCCGAGCCCAGGCACTTGCCAAACACCAGGGCGCTGCGCGGGGCGGCGCTGGCCAGCAAACCTTGCAAAAAGCCGGCTTGACGGTCTTCGATGATGGTGATGGTCGAGAAGATGGCGGCGAACAACAGCACCATCAGCAGGGCGCCGGGGAAGAAATAGGCTTTGTAATCCACCCCGTCGTCACCGCCGGCCTTGAAGTGGTCGCCCACTCCGAAGCCGAGCATCAGCCAGAACAAAATGGGCATGGCCAGAAAACCCACCACCCGCGCCCGTTGGCGCATCAGGCGGATGAGTTCGCGTTGAAAGACGGATTGTGATGCGCAAAGGAAAAGGGACATAGGCGGAGATTGTAAGTTGAAGGCGGCCCCCGCCCCCGTTCGGCGGCGTGAAATCTCCGTAAACTATCCGCCTCCCGTTTGAATCTTTACCCCGCCGGCCCCGCCGTCGCCACCTTTAGGAGACCCCCATGCCCCTCGCCGAATTCCACACCCAAGCCGAAGTCGCCATGAACAAGGCGCTGTCCCGCCTGTCCTCCGAGCTCGCCGGCGTGCGCACCGGCCGCGCTTCGCCCGGCTTGGTGGAATATGTGAAGGTCGAAGCCTACGGCGCCGAAAGCGACATCAAATCGCTGGCCATGATCCATGTCGAAGGCGCCACCGCCCTTTTGATCAAGCCCTTCGACCAGGGCACCATCCAGGCCATCATCAAGGGCATTGAAAAGGCCGGCCTTGGCCTCAACCCGATGTCCGACGGCAAAACCATCCGCATTTCGCTGCCGGCGCTCTCGGGCGACCGCCGCAAGGACCTGATCACCAGCGTCAAAAAGATGGGCGAAGAAACCAAAGTCACCATGCGCAACGCCCGCCGCGATGCCAACAAGGCCATCGACAACGCCGGCAAGGACAAGAAATTGGCCATCCCCGAAGACATGACGAAAAAGGCCAGCGAAAAAGTGCAGGACCTGCTCAAGAAGTTCGAAGCCGACGCCGACAAGGCAGTCGCGGCCAAGACCAAGGAAATCGAAACGGTTTGATGGAGGGTCGGCTTTAGCCGACCTGCTCAGCCTTGCGATAGCCAACACGCACAAGGGCTGGCGGTCATCATCCGTCAGCCCTTATGCTTTTCCGGCTTTCGTTCATCTTTTTGGTCGGCTAAAGCCGACCCTCCCATGTTCTACCGCCACGCCATCCTCCTGCAAACCATCAGCAAGCCCGGGCAGATGCCGCTTGGCCTGTGTCCATTATTCGCGCCCGAATCGCGCGATTTCCTCGGGGCGTATCCGTTGGCGCCGGACTTGCGCTTGCCTGCGGGCGCAGATGAGATCCAAGCCGAGGCGAACTTGGCGGTTTTATGCGAGCTGGAATACGACGCGGCCGGCCGGGTCGAGGCGGTGGTGGCGCGCATGGCCGGGGCGTTTGTCGGTGCCGTTACTGGTGCGACGGGCATGTCGTGGAGCGTGCGCCGGCAGTGGGGCGCGGGCAGTTGCGCCGTGGCCTCCGACATGGTGTTGTTGCCGGATTGGTCCGCATTGGCGGACTTGGCGCTGTCGTGCGAAACCTCCGCCGGCAAAGCGCAAGCATCGGTGGCAGAGGCGTATCCCTGGCTGATCGAACGCGGCCAAGCATGGTTGGTTTTCGCCATGAACGACCAGGCCGATGGCGGCGCTTTCGAGCGGATTTCCACGCGTTTGGGGCAGGCTGACCGGCCCGCGCACGCGCTGATCGCGCTGGGGGCATTTGCGCCGCCAGTAGCGCTCAAGGCAGGGGATGAGGTGACGGTGACGGCAGGGGAAAGCCAACTCAAGGCGCAAGTGGTTTGACGGGAGCGCGAGGCTCCGCCCTCGCAAACAGATAAAGCATGCTTATTTTCTTGCGAGGGCAGAGCCTCGCGCTCCCATTCAATGTTTGCGCAGCGCCACCCACAGCATCACCATCATCATGGCCAGCAGAATGGCCACCACCGTGCAAATCACGCCGATGCGCGGGAACTTCATGCGGCTGGGCGCGCGCTTGGCGATCAGTTGGCGCAAATCACGGCGCTGGGCCGTGGTCAGGCCGGCATCTTCGTCCTCCGCCTCTTCCGCCATTTCCTGCGCCAAGGCGCCGGAAAGCGCGCGCATTTCTTCGACGAAGGCGCGGGCCACCGGGTCGCGCTCCAGGCGTGCTTCCACCGCGGCCGCTTCCTCGGCTGGCAGCGCGCCCAAGGCATAGGCGGTGAGGATGGGGTCCTCCTCCGGTGTGGGCGTGGCATCGGGGGCGTCGGGATTCATCGGGTGTCGTCCTCCATCTTTTGCTCTATTTTTTGCTCCGTCTTTTGTTCCATCTTCTTGCGCAGGTTCTTGAGGGCCAGGTGCAGGGTCACGCCCACATTGTTGACCGTCATGCCGGTGATTTTGGCGATGTCTTCGTACGACAGGCTGGTGTTGAATTTCAGGTGGATGACTTCCTGTTGACGGATGGAAAGCGTGGCCAAGAGGACATGGACGCGGGCCGCTTCCTCGCGCATTTCCGCCACTTCGGCCGGGCCGGGAGCTTGGTCGGTGGGGCAGGGCGCGCCGTCCTCGGTGTTGAAGATGCGCTTGGACTTGCGTAGCCGGTCCAGCGCTCCGTTGCGGCAGACGGTGAACAGCCAAGCTTCCAAATGGGCCGCCACATCGCGCTCATAGGTGGCCGGCTCCAACCGGCACAGCTTCATCAGCGTCTCCTGCGCCGCATCGCGCGCCTCCTCGTGGTTGTGGAGCACGCGGAAGGCGTAGCCCACCAACCGCCGCTCGTAGGCGGCCACGGTGGATTCCAGCAGGGCTTGGAAGGCGGCGGGGGTCATGGGAGCAAAAAGGCAAGCGGGTGCCCACGGGAACGCGCGGCGGGGGAGGCGGGCATCCTACTTGAACGGATTCACCACCTTCACCGTCCCATACTTCTGCCCATGCGCCAGATCTTCGGAATACAGGATCTCCGCGCCCAGGGCCTCGGCCGCCGCGATCACGGCACCATCCCAGTACGAGGTTTGGTGGCGGGCCGAGATCGCGATGGCGCGCACAACCAGGGCGTGGTCCACGGGGACGACGGGAAAGCGGCCCATGCGATCCACCCACAGGCTGGCCTCCTCCACCGAAAGTTTGACTTTCAATTTGCGCGTGGCCACATGGAAAAACTCCGCCATGATTTGACCGGAGATGCCCAGATTGGCGGTGGCCAGCAGGCGCAGGACTTCTTGGCGCTTGGCGGTGTTGTCCGCATCGCAGGTGGCGGCATAGACCCACAAGTTGGTGTCTAGGACGCAATCGGTTTCAGCGGCCATACAGATCCTCGCGCGCCCATTTGGCATTGCCGATCATGGCATGACTCTGTTCGGCCAATTCCAGGATCTCCCGCCGCGCCTGTGCGATGCGGTCTTCCTTGGTCGCCAAGGTGTGCAGATATTCGCGCACCAAGGCATTGACGGTGGTTTTGTGCTGGGCGGCGTAAACGCGTGCGCCATGCAAATCGGCGTCATCTGCGGACAGGGTGATGTTGCGGGTCATGGGGGTCCTCCTGAGCACAGTTTATGTGTTCCTGTGTTAAAATTCAAGCCACGGTGGAGGGAAATAGGCCGTTTGCTGGTGCTAAAATCCCCCCTTCCCAGCTCCCTGACAACCCCATAGCCCCTCCTTTTTCCGGCCTTCATCATGCCCATCACCGTCTCCCCGCTCGCCCCCACCGATCTCTTCGCCCACCGCCACATCGGCCCTTCCGATGCCGAAGGCGTGGAAATGGCCAAAGTCTGCGGCTACGAC
>CAZVNU010000059.1:0-681 GCA_964628335.1 uncultured Phycisphaeraceae bacterium | reverse complement strand
GCCCAAGGCGCTCAACCTGGGCGCCCCGCGCGGCGAGCATGAACTGCTGGAAGAATTGCGCGCCATCGCCGGGCAAAACGAAATTTTCACCTCCATGCTGGGCATGGGCTACAGCGGCACCATCACGCCCTCGGTCATCCTGCGCAACTTGCTGGAGAACCCGCAGTGGTACACCGCCTACACCCCGTATCAGGCCGAAATCGCCCAAGGCCGCCTGGAAGCCTTGGTGAACTTCCAGCAAATGGTCTGCGACCTGGCCGCCATGCCGGTGGCCAATGCGGCTTTGCTGGATGAAGCCACTGCGGCTTCTGAAGCGATGAACATGTGCGTGAATGCCGGCTCGGGTCGGCGCGCCTTTTTCATCGATGAGCATTGCCACCCGCAAACCATCGCCGTGGTGCGCACCCGCGCCAAGGGCTTGAATGTGGCCATCCGCCTGGGTGACGCCGGCGCCGCCGACCTGTCGGACTGCTGCGGCGTGCTGGTGCAATACCCCGATACCTTCGGCGAGATCCGCGATT
This sequence comes from uncultured Phycisphaeraceae bacterium, assembly GCA_964628335.1. Taxonomy (GTDB): domain Bacteria; phylum Planctomycetota; class Phycisphaerae; order Phycisphaerales; family Phycisphaeraceae; genus CANIYR01. Next base: position 160 of record CAZVNU010000059.1, on the reverse strand, counting down.
ACGCCGCGCTGGCCGACAAGGCCCATGCTTGCGGCGCGCAGGTGGTGGCGGCTTGCGACATCCTCTCGCTGACCTTGCTCACCCCGCCGGGTGAATGGGGCGCCAAAGGTGCGGACATCGCCATCGGTCAAGCTGCCTTGCGTGCGATTTCCGCGTCGAC
>CAZVNU010000058.1:0-10254 GCA_964628335.1 uncultured Phycisphaeraceae bacterium | reverse complement strand
ATTTCATTTTCGCGGCCGATCACCGGATCCAATTTGTTTTCGCGGGCCAGCTCGGTCAGGTCGCGGCCAAAAGCGTCCAGCGCCGGGGTCTTGCTCTTGCCGCCCTTGGCTGCGCCGCCCACCGAACCGCCGGCCATGCCGGACGGCGCATCGGGCGAGGCCATGCCGGTGGCGGTGTCGCCGGACGAGGGCGCGGCGGACGACTGGTCGTCGCCCTCGGTGCCGGCGCCGAGCAAATTGAGCACCTCTTCGCGCACTTCCTCCAGATTCAGGCCCAGGTTCTTGAGCACCTGCGAGGCGATGCCCTCCGGCTCGCGCAACAAGCCCAAGAGCAGATGCTCGGTACCCACATAGTTGTGGTTGAGTTCCTTGGCCTCTTCATTGGCCAACTCCAACACCTTGCGCGCGCGCGGGGTTTGCGGCAACTTGCCCATGGTCACCACATCGGGGCCGCTCTTGACCAGTTTCTCCACCTCCAACCGCACCTTGCGCAGGTCCACCCCCATGCGGCGCAACACGCTGGCACCCACGCCCGAACCTTCTTTCACCAGGCCGAGCAGAATGTGCTCAGTGCCGATGTATTCGTGGTTGAAGCGCTGGGCCTCCTGGTTGGCCAGGGCCATGACTTTGCGGGCGCGGTCTGTGTAGCGTTCAAACATGGGTGATCCTTGAAAAGGCGGCGGCCAGAGGGGCGCCGCATGGATTTGGTTTTCGATGCCCGCTCACTGTAGCACAGGCGCGGGGATTTTTAGAATGGGAAAAAAACGAGGCGACGGCTTATTTTTTCTGTTCCTTCGCCCACGCATCCTTCAACCCCACCGTGCGGTTGAACACCAGCGCTCCGGGCTTGGAATCCTTGTCGGCCACGAAATAGCCGATGCGCTCGAATTGGATGGGCTGCCCCACCTTCGCCTCGGCCAGCGCCGGTTCGCACTTGCCGGTGACGGTGACCAGCGACTTGGGGTTCAGGTTGTTGCGCCAGTCGCCGCCTTCCGGCACTTCCTCGGCGTTTTCGGCGGCGAACAGATGATCGTACAGGCGCACTTCCGCATCCACGGCGTGGCGGGCGCTGACCCAGTGCAGGGTGCCCTTGACCTTGCGCACATTGCCCTCGGCATCCGGCGGCGGGTTGTTGCCGCCCTTGGTCTGCGGGTCGTAGGTGCAGCGCAACTCGGTGATCTGGCCGGCTGCATCCTTGATGACTTCCTCGCACTTGATCCAGTAGCCGTAGCGCAGGCGCACTTCCTGCCCCGGGGCCAGGCGGAAAAACTTCTTGGGCGCCACTTCCATGAAGTCTTCGCGCTCGATGAACAATTCGCGGCAAAACGGCACCTGGCGGCTGCCGGCGGAGGGATCCTCGGGATTGTTGGTCGCCTCCATCCATTCCACTTGGCACTCGGGGTAGTTGGTGATGACCACCCTGAGCGGCTCCAACACCGCGCTGCGACGCAGGGCGATCTTGTTGAGATCCTCGCGCACGCAGTGCTCGAGCAGCGAGATTTCAATGCTGTTCTCGCGCTTGGCGATGCCGATGGTGTCGCAGAAATTGCGCAGCGCCGCCGGCGTGTAGCCGCGCCGGCGCAGGCCGGAGATGGTCGGCATGCGCGGGTCGTCCCAGCCGTCGACCAGTTTCTCCTGCACTAAGGTGAGCAACTTGCGCTTGCTCATCATCATGTGGGTGACATTCAGGCGCGCAAACTCGATCTGGCGGGTGCGGAAGATGCCCAGTTTTTCCTGGAACCACTCGTACAGCGGGCGGTGGGCCTCAAACTCCAAAGTGCAGACCGAGTGGGTGATTCTTTCCAGCGAATCGCCCTGGCCGTGGGCGAAGTCGTACATCGGGTAAATGCACCATTTGTCGCCCACATGCGGATGGGTTTCATGCATGATGCGGTACATGGCCGGGTCGCGCAGGTTCATGTTGGGCGAAGCCAAATCGATTTTGGCGCGCAAAATCCGGGTGCCGTTGGGGAACTCGCCCGCCTTCATGCGGCGCAGCAGATCCAGGTTTTCGGCGGGTGTACGCGAGCGGCCAGCACTGGGCGTGCCCGGGCGGGTCGGCGTGCCGCGCTTGGCGCTGGTTTCCTCCGCAGAGTCGTCGTCCACATACGCCAGCCCGGCCTCCACCAACTGCTCGGCCCAAGCGTAGAGTTGGTCGAAGGTCTCGGAGGCGTAGGTCATCGCATCCCACTGGAAGCCGAGCCACTTCACATCTTCCTGGATGGCGTCGATGTATTCGCGATCTTCCTTGGACGGATTGGTGTCATCCATGCGCAGGTTGCAGCGACCGCCGTACTGCTTGGCCAGCCCGAAGTTGAGGCAAATACTCTTGGCATGGCCCAAATGCAGGTAGCCATTGGGCTCCGGCGGAAAGCGGGTGATGATTTGGGCATGCTTGCCGGAGGCCAGGTCCTCTTCCACGATTTGCTGGATGAAGTGCTTGGCAACGGGCTCGGGGAGGGTTTCAGGCGTGGTGGGCGTGGCGGGGGATGTCATAAGGAGGGGATTGTAAGGAGGGTCGGGTTTGGCCGACCCAATGGGCGTTAAACCCCATGGTGGCGGGTGGTGGATTGGCGCACTTCAAAAACCGGCAGCGCCCGCGGGCACTTCCTGTTCATCCCGTGGAATTTGTGAACCTCCGCCACATCAAGAGGGAAATCCGCCCCAAGCCTAGCCCTTGATCCGCCAAGCCGCCAATAAGCCGAGGCAAAAACCCCCGCCAAGCACCAAGGCCAGCAGCAGAATCTGCGGCATGGTGATGGTGATCATGAGAAAGTGGGTCTGGATGGGCGCGCTGTTTTGGAAGATCAGCGTGCCCAGCAACAGCACCAAAACCACAATCGAAATCCACTTGGCGTTCTTCCTGAGTTTGGCAATGTCCATCGCGGCATTCTCCTTGGGGTGTTGAGGCGGCCAAAAAACGCCAACTGCCAAGCCGGGGCCATTGTACGCCGGGCCATGGTGCCGGCACAGCCTTATCCAAACCATGACCCAAGCCCTGCCTCTAGAATTGGCGAAAATAAAATACGGCCCCCGCCATGCCAAAGTTTTGCTTTTTCCTACAATTGCGTCCCCATGATTGCTGAAAACGACCTTAAAAATGTGGACCTGCCCCCGCTCAACAGCGTGGAGAACTTCTTTCTGCCCGAAGTGTTCAAGGGGCTGGGCACCACTTTCCGCCACATGGCCGGCTCGGTGGGCAAGTGGGCCGGCGGCGGCAAGCACCTCAAAACCATGGAATATCCCGAGGAGCGCCGCGAGCACTGGCCCGAAACAGCCGAGGGCCTGATCAAAGGCGGCATGTACAAGCCCAACTTCCGCGGCGTGCACCGCCTCAACCGCGACGAGCAGGGCCGCGTGCGCTGCGTGGCCTGCTTCATGTGCGCCACCGCCTGCCCGGCCAACTGCATCCACATCGAGGGCGCCACCGCCCCGTGGGACGACCGCGAAAAATACCCGGTCAAGTTCGACATCGATGAATTGCGCTGCATCTACTGCGGCATGTGCGAAGAAGCCTGCCCGGTGGACGCCATCGAGCTGACCCCGCTCTACGACGTGGTCGGCCTGTCGCGGGCGGAAATGATTTTTGACAAGGAAAAACTGCTGTCGGTATATGACGCGACCATCGGCCAAAAGCCGATGTGACCCGACCCCTCCCAGCAAAAAACCGGCCCATGGGCCGGTTTTTTGCTGGGAGGGATTGATGCCAAATCACTTCTTTTGACAGGTGCATTCCGGGGTGCCGCACTTGGTGCATTTGGCGGCGGCCTTGCACTTGCACTCGGGAGTTCCGCACTTGGTGCAATCCTTGGATTTGCTGGGGCAAGTCTGGCACTTGTCACAGCAGCAGCCCGACAGTGCAAAGGTCATGGCCACGGCAGCGAGGGAAGCGAGAACGGTCTTCATGGGAAGTCTCCAAAAGGAAGGGAAAAGCGGACAGTGACCCCATCCTAAAGCCCTCTCCCCACGGCACCAAATGTTTTTCGGCCTAGAATTCCGGCATGCTTGCCCTTTTTGACCAATCTTCCCCGCAAGGCCAATCCGACCTGGCGGCCCGCATCCAGCGCCTCAAATCCACCGTACGCATGGATGGCCCGCAAGCCGCCGCCGTGGCGCAAACCTTGGCGGCGGTCAAAAGCGACGGCGACCAGGCCCTGGTGCGCCTGATGCGCCAATGGACCGACCCGGAGTTTTCCGCCGATCGCATCCGGGTGTCCAAAGCGGAATTGGCCGCTGCGGCGGGCAAAGTGTCCCCCGCCATTCTGGCCGCCATCAAACGCGCCATCGCCCAGGTGCGCGCGTACCAAGAGCATGTGATGCCCACCCCGCCCAAGCCGGTTACCCTGGGCGGCGCCGAATTGGGCCTGCGTTTTTCACCGGTGGCCAGCGCCGGCCTGTATGTACCCGGCGGCACCGCCGTGCTGTTTTCCACCGTCATCATGACCGCCGTGCCGGCCTTGGTCGCCGGTGTGCCGGCCAGCAAGCTCGCCGTCTGTTGCCCGCCCCCCACCCGCAAAGAAGGCGACCCTATTGGCGACGTGTCGCCCATTGTGCACGCCACCTGCCACCTGCTGGGCATTGAGCAGGTCTACCGCCTGGGCGGCGCGCAGGCGATCGCCGCCCTGGCCTACGGCACCGAAACGGTCAAGCCGGTGGACTTCATCGCCGGGCCGGGCAATGTGTTTGTGGCCCTGGCCAAGGCGCAGGTGACCGGCGTGGTGGGCACCGAAGGCGGCGTCTACGGCCCCAGCGAAATCGTGACGGTGGCCGATGGCTCCGCCCGCCCCGATTGGGTCGCCAGCGATTTGCTGGCGCAAGCCGAGCACAACCCCGGCAAATGCTTCTTGGTGGCTTGGGACAAAACCGTCCTGGAGCGCATCACGGCGGAAGTTGAAAAACAGCTCAAACTGCTGCCGCGCCGCGAAGCGATTGAAAAAGCCCTCAAAGAAGATTCCTGCGCCGTGTTGGTCAAAGACGAAGCCCAGGCGGTGCAAATCGCCAACCAACTGGCCGGCGAGCATGTGAACTTGGCGGTCAAAGACCCGCGGTCTTTTGCGCAAAAAATTGATCACGCCGGCGAATTGTTCCTGGGCGATTCCGCCCCGGTGGCCGCTGGCGATTATTACGCCGGCCCCAGCCACTGCCTGCCCACCGGCACCTCGGCTCGTTTCGGCTCTGGCATCTCGGTGTACACCTTCCTCAAGCGCACGGGCACGGTGCACTACCCCAACGGCATGCCGGCGCAAGCCATCGCCGATATCGCGCTGCTGGCGCGGGCGGAGGGGCTTGATGCGCATGCACGGAGTGCGGAATTGCGCGGGGAATAACGCAGTCGCTCTGAAATCCTGCCCTACAATAGCCGCATGACCACCATCGCCACCCGAATCACCGTGGACCCGGAAGTATGCGGCGGCCGCCCCTGCGTGCGCGGCCTGCGCATCCGCGTGTCGGATGTGCTTGATTTGCTTGCGGCAAACCTGTCTCAAGCACAAATCGTGGACGAACTTCCTGACTTGGAATTGGCGGATATCCCAGCCTGCCTGAATTTTGCAACCAAGCGCGTCTCCCACCCGGTGTTGGCAGCATGAGACCCCTCTGGATTGACGCCCAACTTCATTAAATTAATGACCCCCTCCCCCCGCCTCACCGCCGCCATCCAAGCCGTCTCCCTCGCCGCCCGCGCCACCCTCGCCGTGCGCCGGGGCGAGGTTGCCATCAACACCCACATCAAGGGCGACAAAAGCCCGGTCACCGTCGCCGACTTTGCGGCGCAGGCGGTGTGCGTCATCACCTTGCAAAAAACGCTCGCCGAACCCCTGCGCATGCTGGGCGAAGAAGACGCCTCGGCCCTGCGTGAAAACGCCGACCTGCGCGCCAGCGTGCTGGCAGCAGCGCAAATTGCGCTTGATGACACCACGCTGACCGAGGCGCAAGTGATCACCGCTGTGGAAGCCGGCCAGACCGATACTGGCTCTGGCAATTACTGGACCTTGGACCCCATCGACGGCACCAAAGGCTTTTTGCGCGGCGGCCAATACGCGGTGTGTCTGGCTTGGATCGAGCAGGGCCAAGTGATCTCGGGCGTCTTGGGCTGCCCGGCCATGGCGCTGGTCGGCGACCCGGCGCACATCTCGCCGGCGGGTTCTTATTACGCCGCCGTCAAAAGCGAAGGCGCCTGGGGCTGGTCCGCCGATCAATCATTTGCGCAAGCGGTACGCTTGACATTGCCGGCCTGGAATGGCGCCAGCATGCGGGTGGCCGAATCGGTGGAAGCCGAGCACAGCGCCCACGGTGATCAGGCCCAAGTGATGGCCAATCTGGGCGTGCCCACCACCTCGGTGCGCCTCGACAGCCAGTGCAAATACGCGGTGGTCGCCTCCGGCCGCGCCGACGCCTATTTGCGCTTCCCCACCGATCCCAAGCGCAAAGAGTGCATTTGGGACCATGCCACCGGCGTGCTGCTGGTGGACGAAGCCGGCGGGGAAACCAGCGACGCCCGGGGGGCCGCACTCGATTTCGGCCATGGCAAACGCTTGGAGCGGAACCACGGCATCATCGCCTGCGCCAAGGGGTTGCAGGGCAAGTTGGTGATTTGACCCACTTACCCTATAATCTTCCCCCTTATCCTAGGAGCCCAACCATGATCAATGCCCTCAAAGACGACGCCATCATCCACGAACTCGGTGGCCGCTTCAAATTCACCGCTTTGGTTCAGCACCGCGTGCGCGAACTCATGGGCGGCGAACGCCCCTTGGTCGACCGCAAGGGCCGCACCGATTTCGCCGTCGCCGTGCAAGAAATCGTCGAAGGCAAGATTCGCTACAAGCTGAGCGAAGACAACGGCTAAAAAACGCCGCCCCAAACGCGTCCAAAAAGCGCCATGGCGGCAACCCATCGCATAAACTGGGCGGACGCATTCATCGAATGCGTCCGCTTTTGCTTTCCCCCCAGCCTGATCGCCATGCCCACCAACCCCAATCCGCTTGCCGGTAAAAAAATCCTGATCGGCATTTCCGGCGGCATCGCCTGTTACAAGGTGGCCGCGGTGGTGTCGCGCCTGGTGCAGGCAGGGGCGGATGTGCGGGTGATCATGACCGAGGCGGCCACCCAATTTGTCGCCCCCTTGACCTTTCAATCCCTGTCCGGCCACCCGGTGCTGACCAGCATGTGGTCGCATGATGACCGGCCCGATAGCCAGCACATCGGTCTGGCCCGCTGGGCCGACCTGTTGGTCATCGCCCCCTGCTCGGCCGACATGCTGGCCAAACTGGCCGCCGGCCTGACTCCTGATTTGGTCAGCCTGACCGCCTGCGCCCTGCCAAGCACCACCCCCTTGCTGGCGGCCCCGGCCATGAATGCCGACATGTGGGCCAACCCGGTGGTACAGCGCAACCTCAAGACCTTGCGCGACCTGCTGCCCCATTGGCAAGAGATCGGTCCGGCCGAAGGCTGGCAGGCCTGCCGCACCCAGGGCACCGGCCGCATGAGCGAGGCGGAAGATATCGTGGCGGCGACTGCAAAAACATTGGCATAATTTGGGGCGTCACTTGGGGCGTCACTTGGGGCATCACTTGGGGCGTCACTTGGGGCTCAAGTTGGGGCATTCATTCACCTCCAACCACGGCTTCATCTGCGCCCACTTGCGCGGCCCGATGCCTTTGACCCGTTGCAAATCCACCACCGTTTCAAAGCGGCCGCGCGCCTGACGGTCGGCCTCGATGCTTTTGGCCAGTACCGGCCCCATGCCTGGCAACAACGCCAATTCTTGCGCACCAGCCGTATTCACATCCAAACGCACGCCGACGGTTTGACGCGGCAGCGCTTCTTCGCGCCAAGCGGCCTGCGACAAGGCGATGGCCAGCACCGCGCAAACAAGGCATAGCAGCGCTGAAAACAGCGCGCGCCGGGTCATCGCCACGGTATGCAATGCCCTCATAAAAACCTCGAATCACACTTGGGCCGGCGGCGCCACGGCCGACGCGGCGGCTGCCGGAGCCGATGCCGCCGAAGAACCCGACGCAGCGCCGCGCAGATACTCGCGGAAGCGGATCACATGCTTGAACACTTTTTTGGGGCGCAACTGGTCGTCCACCAGGCCGGACAACGGCATTTGCATGCTGGGGTGGTCCAACACATCCTGCCAGGCCACGCTCTCGACATAGGGCCGGCTCATGACCACATGCATGCAGGCCTCCAGCCAGCGCCCCTGGATCAGGCCGGACCACGGCCGGCGCCAGAATCCGCATTGATCGTCGGTGACATCCATGGTTTTGTTCGGCGAATTGTTGATCATCGCCAGCGTGAGCGGCTCGCTTGGCGCGGCAAAAGTCACATGCAACGGCTTGCCTTGATGGCCGAAATGATCCACGATCGAGGAGATCTGCATCATGTCGCGGCTGTACTGGCCGGGCAGGGCCTGCCCCATCAGCACGCGCAGGCCGATGATGTCAAACGGCACCGAAGACTGCGACAGCAGTTCGCAGAAACGCAGCGGCGCCATCGAGCGCGGATTGTCGCCGTGGTATTCGCCCCAAGGCTGCTTGATGTCGATCATGATCTGGGCCTTGGGCGCCAATTTGCGCACAAGCAACGCCCCCATGCGCACCAAGTCCACCAACTGTTCGTAACTGAACGAGAACTGATCGTTGATGTTGAGCCCGGAGAACAGGTTCCACACATGCACGGTGTTGCGGTAGCGGCCCACCACCTGTTTCAGGTGCTCATACACCAGGTCGCGCACAGTGTCGTAATCATGCTCCCAGATGTAGAGCCAATCGGGCACCTGCCCCTTGCTGAAATCGATGATCGGGCCGGCCACGATCTTGCGCTTGGCCTGCAGCGACCACTGGATCCAAGGATCGGTTTTCTGGAACTGGTATTCGCCTTCGGTGGGCACCAGGGTCTTCCAAGGCATGGGCACATGCAGGATTTCAAAGTTGGATTGCAAGCCGCCCAAAATGCGCGGGTCGTGCTGGTCCAGGTGCACGCCGCAGCCCAGGGCGTACTTGGGGATCGAGCGGGTCACGCGCCGGCGCTCAAGCAGCAGTTCGGCATGGGCCAAGGTCAACTCTTCGGTGCCGTCAATGGCATTGATCAGGCTTTCCTGAGCCAGCTGCTGGCAGGCCGACGGGTTGGAAACCTGCAGCGACAGCGCGTCCATGAACAATTGGCGCGCTCGTTTAAGGCGGATATTGACCGCATGATCCTCACCCAAATCAAACATCGACCACTCTTCCAACCGCACATACAACACCATCAAGCGGTGGCGGGCCAATTCCAGCGCCAAAATATACGGTTCTTCGCGCTCTGGCAAGAGTGTGGTTTGGAGCGTCAACTCACCCAAATCGCCGACTTTATGTTGAATGGCAAGGGCCGCGATACCCGCCTCTTTCTTGGTCACGCACAGGGTGCCTTTGGACCAAACGATTTCCGCCGCCAATGCGTTGCCATCGGGCCCCAAAAGATGGCCGTTGCGAATCGGCCATGCCTCGGGCGCCTGACCGTCTTTGAATACCTGGAACTTGTACATTGAAAATAAAAAGGAGGCGAAAATACCAACCACGAAACGAATGGGAGAATTATGCCGGAGTTGGGGCCAAAAAGCAATAAAAAGTCCCCCTTTTTTTAAACCCTAACAAAAGCCACCCCGGCAGTGCGGGGTGGCTTGGAGAACACCGGCAACCCAAAAGAGTTATTTCTTGTCGGCTTCGGCCTTTTTTTCGTCTTTCTTGGCGGCGGGCTTCTTGACGCAGCACTTCTTGGCCTTCTTGTCATCGCACTTCTTATCGTCGCACTTTTTGCCATCGCACTTCTTGGCATCACACTTCTTGGCATCACACTTCTTGGCATCACACTTGTCAACGCTGGCGACCTTGAACTTTTCCAACTTGGCCAAGGCCTTCTCGGCGGCTTCCTTGGTCAGTTCCTTTTTGTCTTCCATCACCACGCACACCACGCCGCCCTTGTGGCAGGCTTTGACGCTCTTCACGCCGTCCACGGCCTTGAAAGCGGCGGACACTTTGGCTTCACACGCGGCGCACATCATGCCGCTGACTTTGGCCACATAGGCGTTCTTGCAGGCTTCTTTGTCGCACTTTTTGTCGCATTTCGCGTCTTTGCCACACTTGGCCTTCTTGTCGCACTTGGCCTTCTTGTCGCACTTGGCACCTTCTTTGTCACAGCATTTTTCCTTGGGGGCGTCGGCCTTGGCTTTTTCAGCGGCGGCGGGTGCGGCAACCGGGGCGGCCTCTTGGG
>CAZVNU010000057.1:6304-10341 GCA_964628335.1 uncultured Phycisphaeraceae bacterium | reverse complement strand
TTGCCGTTCCTTTTGGCTGCTGCGCAGCCATTGGCAGACTGAAGTCCGCCCTCCCAGCAATCGCGTGCCAGCGTCCCCTCCCTGACGGTCGGGGTTCCTTGACCCGCCGGCCCTGGCGGCAAATCCCGCTCAATCCGCAGGATGCAGAATCAACGGCTCGCGCCCGGCCTTGCGGCGCATCCAATTCAGCGTGTTGAAAACCGGCCCGTGCGCGACCAGCCAGCGCTCCAAGGCGTACTTGCCGGGGAAGTCCAGCAGCATGATGCCGATCAGCAGGGTGATCAGCCCCGGCCCGGGCAACACCAGCATCGGGATGGCGGCCAGCGCCAGCACCAGTCCCAACGCGTTTTTGCCCGCGCGCAACCCGAAACGCAATACCGGATGGCGGTTGGCCCACGGCACTTGCCCGCGCGCCGGGCGGCAAAAATAATCCACCGGCAAACGGGCGACCACATACGGGGTCAATGCCAGCCCCAGCACAAAAGTGACCACGGACAGCGCGCCAAGCGCCCACATCAGGGTTTCGTGTTGTTTGAGCCAGTCGATCATGGGGCGATTGTAGTCCCCAACCGTCGCATCACGCTGACCCCGCGCGCCCATGCACCCAAGGGACTCAACGGGCCGGCGCCACCAACCCCTCGTCATCCAACGCCGCATAAGTATCGGCCGGCACCAGCCCCAGCCACGGATCATCGTCGGGCGTGAGGAACAAATCGGCATAGACCCGGCTGTTGAAGGCATCCAGCGGGGGAGATGGATTTTGCGCCAACCAAGCATGCAAGGTGTGGTGAAAACGGAATTCATTTCGGGCGGTATCTTTGGCCAATGAGGATTCAAATGCGCGCACGGTGCGCAGCATGGGATCCTCCACCTTGCGTTTGGCCATGGCCGCCCTCATCGCTTTTTGTGCCATGTCGGCAGAGGCTTTTTCCAGCATGAGGCCGCGGCTGGACGCATCCAGACGCGTCTTTGGGGCAAACAAGGCAGCTGCCTTTTCCCATGCGGCATCATCGGTGGCTTCGGGCGCAACCGGCAATCCCATGCCCCCCAGCGCGGAGACTTCAAGCAGCATTTTGCCCTTGGCCAACGGGGCGGCTTTGTCTGCGGTGGGCGCAAAACCTGATGCAAACGGGCTTGGGCGCACAAGGTCCGCCAGTCGCTCTTCGGCTGCCTTTGGTATCAGGGGCGCCATCAGCCCGGCCCATTGCTTTTCCAATGCCGCCTGCTTTTTCTCGTGCCATCCCGCCATCGCTTTGGTGAAAATCGCGCCCCCCAGGCCCTTGACTTGATCCGCCTGCGCCTGCGCCTCCTTGATTTTTTCCATGAATGCCCCTGGCCCGTACAACCCCGGCAGGGCATCAATCACGCGACCCTTGGCATCCAAGATGTAATGGATGGAGTTGCCGGTCAGCGTGCGTTCAATTTTCCGCCCGTCGCCCATGTCGATGGTGATTTTTGGCACCGGCCGCACGCTTTGCCAGTGCAGGATGAAATGTTCGCGCAGATGGTCGGCCACCGCTTGGTTGGCGTACAGCGCGGTGCGGAAGAAGCGCGAGTTGGCGCAGGAGCATTCCTCGTCGAGCTTGCCCAAAAGGCGCAGCGACAGGATCGGTTTGTTTTCCCTGGCCGCGGCGGCCTTGGCCTGCTCCAGGTCGGTGAACCAATAAAGCCCGGCGGCATAGGCATCGCGCTGGTGCGCGGCGCGGTCGAGTTGGCGGATTTGCGGCTCAAGCTTGGCGCACGCCAACGCATCGTGCCTGGCACGGGCGGCGCGGAAGGCGGCGATGGTTGGCTGCATGTCGGCCATCAAGCGGCGCAGGTGCTCCGGGCCTTGGGCCGGGGTGGCAATGGCGGCGGTTGGCGGCGCATACTGCGCCCATGACGGGGCGAGCGGCAAGGCCAACAGCAACGCGGCGAGAAGAAAAGGGCGGGTCATGGCGGGGCCTTGTAGGGAGGGTCGGCTTTAGCCGACCATGCGGAGAGATGTTTCCGCCCGCATTGGACCGCCAAGGCGCACGCGGGGTGTAACGGGTTTGTAACGGCTGGGAAAAAATACTCAAAAAAACCGCATGATCCGCTCATGTCCCTGCGACTTCCCAAAATCAAATCCCTTTTCGGCTGGCTATTGTTCAGCCAAGTCGTAAACCCACTGGGCGTTCATCCAAAACTGCTCGGACATTTTGAACAGCACCGCCAAGCGCTGCGCCATTTGCCGGTGTCATGCGGACTTTGTTGTTGACCAAGCGGCTGACTTTCATCTCATCCACACCAAGAGCCTCGGCCAGTTCACGGCGCCGGATGCGCGGGCGGCGGCGGGCGGGGGACATGGCTCTCTTGTCGGCCAACCGCGCGGCAAAAACAACGCGCGCCGGGGTCTCCGTCAATTCTCCGTCTCCTCCATGTCCTGCGCCCCTTTCAAGTACTCCGGCAGCGCCGGCAACGGCTCGGTGGAAAGCAAATCGAGTTCCAACCTCTTACCCATCCAGCCGTAGGTTCGGCATTCATGCTGGGTCGGGCAGCAGGCGGGATCGTCCGGGCCCGAGCACACCAGATCCAGCACGATGCGGTCGGCGACAATCTTCGCGCCAAGGATGCGCGTGCGGTCGCCAAGTCCGGCGCTGGCCACGCACACCGGCTTGCCTTCCTCCTCCAGCACCAAGCCCACGCTGTAATAGACACCGGAGCCGCCGCCGCTTTCCCAAAACACCACGGCGGCGGCGGGACGGCCGGCAAAGGTGCCAAGGGCGGAAGAATCCATCTCCACCCTTTCGCGTGAAGCGCGGCAATCCCACGGATTGGCGAGATCACCGGCCCACCAAGATTTGATTGCCTCCCGCCGCTCTTCCCATGTGACGGGCTCCTCCCACTTGCCGTCCTGCAACGGCACCCATTCCACCGTGTCGCCCAGCCCAACGGGGCACGCGATGTTCTTCACCGAATCCACCGTCACCCCCCGCGGCGCGGACCGGTGGCGGGCGATGAAGAACGCCGCGCCGACGGCAAGGGCGAGGGCGGCGAAAACGAAGGCGATGCGGCGGCGGGCGGGGGACATGGTTCCTTTATCGGCCAACCGCGCGGCAAAAAAAACGCGCGCCTGATTTGCGATGCAGTTCCGACGCGCGTTCGTTTGATTCTTTGTCTATTCCCACGCGGCGGGCCGCCGCGTCTACTTTTTCACTTCACTTGCGCCATCGGCCGTCCCGCTTCCGGCCAGTCCACATGGTAGAACTTGCCGCGCGGCTGGTCGATGCGCTCGAAGGTGTGGGCACCGAAGTAATCGCGCTGGGCCTGCAGCAGATTGGCCGGCAGCACCGCCGAACGGTAGCCGTCGAAGTAGGCCAAGGCCGCCAGACCGGCCGGAGTCGGCACGCCGCTGGTGATGGCCAAGGCGGCGACCTTGCGCCAACCTTTTTGCCCCTTGGTCAGTTGCGCCTTGAAGTAGGGGTCGAGCATCAGGTTCTGCAGCTTGGCATTGCCCTTGTAGGCTTCGGTGATCTTCTGCAGGAAACCGGCGCGGATGATGCAGCCGCCGCGGAAGATGCTGGCGATTTCGCCGAAATTGAGCTTCCAGTTGTATTCCTTGGCCGCTTCGTTCATCAGGGCGAAGCCCTGGGCATAGGCGCAGATCTTGGCGCAGTACAGGGCGTCGCGCACATCCTTGACCAGCTGCTTCTTGGCGGCCGGCGAGAGCTTGGCGGGCTTGGGGCCCTTGAGTACTTTGCTGGCGGCCACGCGCTCTTCCTTCAAGGCCGAGAGGCAGCGGGCGAACACCGCTTCGGCGATGGCGTTGGCCGGCGATCCCAGGTCCAGGGCGGTGGTGCTGGTCCACTTGCCGGTGCCCTTTTGGCCGGCGGTGTCGAGCACCATGTCGACCAGGAACTTGCCTTTGGCCACCGGGTCTTTCTGCCCCAGGATGTCGGCGGTGATTTCAATGAGGAAGGAATCCAAGGCGCCCTTGTTCCAGTCGGCGAAAATCTTGGCCATTTCATCGGGTTTGAAGCCTACTTGCTGCTCAAGCAATTGGGCGGCTTCAAACC
>CAZVNU010000057.1:1288-6294 GCA_964628335.1 uncultured Phycisphaeraceae bacterium | reverse complement strand
ATCGGGTTTGAAGCCGCCCAATTGCTTGAGCAGCAAGTAGGCTTCGCAGATGAGCTGCATGTCGATGTACTCGATGCCGTTGTGCACCATCTTCACGTAATGGCCGGCGCCGTTGTCGCCGATGTGGGCGGTGCAGGCGACCAGGCCCTTGCCAGAGACGATTTCGCCGGGGGTCTCGGTCAGCACCGGCTTGCCGGTTTTCTTGTCCACCTTGGCGGAGATGGCTTCCCAGATCGGCTTGAGCGACTTCCAGGCCTCCTTGCTGCCGCCGGGCATCAAAGACGGGCCGAAGCGCGCGCCGAGTTCGCCACCGGAAACACCGGAGCCGACGAAGTTGATGCCCTTTTCGGCCAGCGCCTTCTCGCGGCGGATGGTGTCGGTCCACAGGGCGTTGCCGCCGTCGATCAGGATGTCGCCCTTTTCAAGGAAGGGCAGCACGGCGTCCATGGTGGCGTCGGTGGCTTTGCCGGCCTGCACCAGCATGACGATCTTGCGCGGCTTGGACAGGTTCTCGACGAAGTCCTGCAGATCGGCGAAGCCCACCACGCGCTCGGCTGACGGCTCCTCGGCCGCGCACTTTTCGATGAAGGCTTCCATCTTCTCGGTGGTGCGGTTGTAGACGCCCACGGTGTAACCGTGGTCGGCCATGTTGAGGACGAGGTTCTGGCCCATGACGGCCAGACCGATCAAACCGATGTCGCAGGTGGGGATGCTCATTGCAGATTCCTAAAGGTGTGTTAAAAACAGTGGCGAAGGCCGGAAAGGATAAGAAACTTGGGGATTTCGCGTGTCCGACAAATTGCGGAAAAAGGTGGCCGGCGGCGGTCTTGGAGCCTATCATGCCCCCTCGCCCCTTTTTGCCAAGGTCTGCCATGCCCACGCCCCCACGCCTGCCCCGCCTCGCCCGTCGTTTTGCCGCCCTGCCCCTGCTTGTCTTGGTGGCTGCGGCCGGCCTTGCCGTTTCCGCCGCCGCCGCGCCCACCCTGGAAGGCATCAGCCTTGGCGAATACGCCAGCGGGCCCAAGGTCAAGGCCTCCGACCTCAAAGGCCGGGTGGTGGTGTTTGAGTACTGGGGCCATCGCTGCCCACCCTGCTTGGCTTCCATCCCCCACTTGGCCGGCATTCAGGCCAAATACCCCTATCAGGCGCTGATCGTGATCGCCAACCACTGCCAGGATGGCGACGCCAAAAATGCCGCCAAAGTCTGGGCCGGGCGCAAGGGCGGCGACAAAGTGGCCGTCATCAACCAAGGCGACCTCAAAGGCACCAATGTCAGCAGCATTCCGCGCGTGTTTGTGTTCGATGCCCTGGGCAAATGCGTGTTTGACGGCAACCCGCATGACGGCAAATTCGACGGCGCCATCGAAAAGGCGGTGAAGGCTTCACCCGGCGCCGCCGCCGTCAAAAAATACGAAGAAACCATCGCCGGCGCTAAAGCCCTGTTCGGCGACGACATCCCGGATCCCCTGATGCAAGTCGCCGTCCACGCGGCCAACACCGCGCGTTCCAGCGCCCAACCCATGCAACTGCTGGGCCGCGCCGCCAAAGCCAAAGACCCCAAGATCGCCGACGCCGCCAAAAGCATGGTGGCATCCTTCAACAAGGCGGTCGCCAAAAAATACGATGATGCCTTGGCAAAAGCCGACAGCGAGCCGGCAGCCGCTTGGCGCGCGCTGGAAGAGCTCACCACCTGGGCGCCCCAAAGCCCGGAAAACACCAAGGCCCGCGAGCAGATGGCCAAATGGCGGCGCGACATCCCCTTCCTCAAAGAGTTGGCCGCCGACAAACTGTGGCTGGATTTGCAGGCCCAAGCCGCAAAAATCAACTTTGAAGCCCATCCCAAGGCCAAGCCGACATCCAGACTGGAATCGGACCTGAAAAAATTGCTGACCGACAAGACTTACACCGGCACCAAAGCCATTGACAAGGCCAAGGCCGTGGCCGCCGGCTGGAAGCTGGACCCCGAAACCGGCCGCGCGGACAAGTTCAAAGCCCAACCCAAAAAAGCGCCCGCTGAAGTGGGTGTCGAAGCGGATACCCAGTGAAAAGGTCGGCGTTGCAACCCTTCCTCCCAACCATGCGCCCATCCCCCCTCCCCGCACTGCTTGGCCTTCTCCTCCTGCTTGGCGCGCCCGCCAAGGCAGCCGACGCGGCGCCGCCTTCGGTGGCGGACATCCAACTGGGCGAATCCCTGGCCGGGCCGAAAATCAGCGCCAAAACCCTGCAAAACCGCGTGGTCATCTTCGCCAACTGGGATGACGCCCACACCAACACCATCATCCATCTGGCTGACTTGCAGGCGCCTTATCTCAAAGACGGCAAAGTGATGGTGGTGGCCAATTACTGCGGCAAAGGCTCGGTCAAAGAAGCCCTCGCCTTGTGGCAGGCCAACAGTTCCGCCAAAGAACTGCCGGCCATCCATGGCGGCCACATCCCCGGCGCCAACGACGCCAACCACCTGTGGGTTTTCAACGGCTTGGGCAAACTCACCTTTGACGGCCAGGCCAATTCGCCCAAAGTGGTCGAGGCCATCCGGGGCGCCGTCAAGTTCACCGGGCAGGGCATGAACCGCGGCCAAATGAACCTCATGGCGCGCACACGCGACATGTTCGGCGACAACCTGCACCCGGAACTGCTCAAGATGGGCGTT
Organism: uncultured Phycisphaeraceae bacterium; assembly: GCA_964628335.1. Lineage (GTDB taxonomy): Bacteria > Planctomycetota > Phycisphaerae > Phycisphaerales > Phycisphaeraceae > CANIYR01. The sequence continues at coordinate 3,644 of CAZVNU010000057.1, read as the reverse complement.
TTGCTGGCGGATGACAGGCGGCCGTCGGCCCCCGCCCTGGCCATGCTGGCGCGCGGCGCCAAGTCGAAAAAGTTGCCCATCCTGGCCGCCCAGGCCGAGCGAATGATCGGGGCTTTCGACAACGCCATCGCCAAGGAATGGGAACAAGCCATGGCCCTGGCCGACACCGATCCGCCGCAGGCCGCCGACATCCTGACCCGATTGGCCCGCTGGGTGCCGCAGAAAAAAGAAGGCGCCGATGCCAAGGCCAAGCTGGCGGAATGGAACAAGCGCAAAGCCTTCACCGACGAAATGGCCGCCGACAAACTGTGGCAAAAAATGGCCGTCCAAGGCGAAAAACTGGACTTTGGAAAAAATCCCAAACAAAAACCGCCGGCGGATTTGATCGGCGCCTATGCCCAGTTGCAAAAGAAATACCCCACCACCGCCGCCATGAACAAAGCCAAGGCCATGGCCAAGGAATGGCGCCTGGAGCCTGCCCAGGATGGCGCGGGTGCAACCAAGGGCAAGGCAACGGGCAAGTAAGATTCACGCTTCATGCCCACCCCCGACCGCCTGCTGACCAAACTTGCCGAAATGCGCGCCGAATTTGCGGCGCTCGAAGCGCGGCTGAACGAGGCGCTCGCCAACCCGCGCGAGGCCACCCGCCTCTCCAAACGCCTGAGCATCTTGCGCCCGGTGGTGGACCACTACCGGCGCTATCTCGCGCTGGAAGAAGCCAAGCAAGAGGCGGCCGACATCCTGGCCGGCGAAACCGACGCCGAGCTGCGCACCATGGCCGCCGAACAGGCCGACGCCAGCGCGCGCGAGGCGGCGCAATTGCTCATCGACATCGGCAACGAACTGGTCACCAGCGAAGACGGCGCCGTCGGCTCGCTCTATTTGGAAGTACGCGCCGGCACCGGCGGGGCCGAAGCCGCCCTGTTCGCCGGCGAATTGCTGGCCGCTTATCAGGCCTTTGCCAAGGTCCGTGGCTGGCAGTTTGAATTGATGGAGATCAGCGAGGGCGAAGCCGGTGGCGTGCGCTTCGCGTGCGCCGCCGTGCGCGGCGAGGGCTGCTGGCAAGCCTTGGGCTATGAGAGCGGCGTGCACCAGGTCAAGCGCGTGCCGGCCACCGAAACCCAGGGCCGCATCCACACCAGCGCCTGCACCGTGGCGGTGCTGCCCGAGCCGGAAGAAGGCGCCGCCGAAGTGGCGCCAAGCGAAGTGGTCGAAGAGTTGTATTGCGCCTCCAGCGGCCCGGGCGGCCAGAATGTGAACAAAGTCTCCACCGCCGTGCGCCTGACCCATGCGCAAACCGGCATCGAAGTGCGCGTGTTCGAGAGCCGCAGCCAAGGCTCCAACCGCGACCGCGCCTGGCGTTTGCTGCGGGCCAAAGTGGCGGAAAAACGCCGCGACGATGCCGCCGCCAAACGCCAGGAAAAACGCAAAAGCCTGATGGGCTCCGGCGGCCGCGCCGACAAGATCCGCACCTACCGCTTCAAGGACAACCTGCTCAAGGACGACCGCGTGAGCGGGGAATTCCGCGTCGACAAAGTGATGGCCGGCGATTTTGACGCCTTGTTTGCCGCGCTATTGGCGGAAGACCGGGCGCAGCGGCTGGCGGACCTTTGATGTAGCGGCGGCATCCTGCCGCCGTCGATGAACGAGATGAATGACAACGCGCAGCGGCTGGCGGCGTTGTGAGGATCACGCTTGCGCCCGGGAACGCGGGACACCAGTCCCGCTCAAAACGAGCATTCCTCAAATACGGCGAGACTGGTGTCCCGCGTTCCCGGGCGCAAGCGTGGATTTTTCCAAGCCACCCCTTGACGGATGTCCCTTGTTTCTGTATATTCTGTCTGAACAGAAATAACTGAACAAAAGGATACCTTTTTGTTCGCCCGCACCCCTTTTAGGAGACCCCATGCCCGCCATGACCCTGACCGTGTGGATTTACATCGTGTACTTGGCCATCAGCCTTGGCCTGACCGTGTGGGTGGCGAACACCCTGCACAAGAACGGCCGCCAGTTCCTGATCGCCGCGTTTCATGGGGACGAAAAACTGGCCGACAGCGTGAATCACCTGCTGGTGGTCGGCTTCTATCTGATCAATCTGGGTTGGGTGGTGCTAGCCCTTAAATACGGCCCCAAGGCCGAAAGCCTGGAAGGGGTGTTTGAAGCCCTCTCGGTGCGCTTGGGCGGCGTGCTGCTCTCGCTTGGCGTGATGCACTTCCTCAACCTGTACGGCTTCAACCGCGCCCGCAAGAACGCCATGCTTGAGGATGCTCCGCCGCCGGTGATGCATGATGAAGTGTTGGGCTGAAAAGTAGACGCGGCGTCCTCGCCGCGTTGGTTGCGTGCGAAACGGGAACGC
>CAZVNU010000057.1:0-1278 GCA_964628335.1 uncultured Phycisphaeraceae bacterium | reverse complement strand
AGAACAATTCGCACCCCAGTACCTGTCCACATCGTTTTCAATTTCGTCCTCTGCCAACGCGACGAGTCGTCGCGTCTACTTTGAGACTCCGCCATGACCCCCGCCACCCACCCCCACCTGCTCACCATCCTCTACGACGCCAACTGCTCGCTGTGCCGCCGTTGCAAAGCCTGGTTGCTGACTCAAAAGGCATTCGTCAAAATGGATTTCGTGGCCCAAATCAGCGACGAAGCCGGCCGACGCTTCCCGCGCTTGGTGACCAAAATCAATGCGGCGGGCGCGCCCGATGAATTGGTGGTGGTGGCCAACGACGGCCGCGTGTGGCGCGGCAATGGTGCCTGGATCATGATCCTGTGGGCCTTGCGCGAATACCGCCCCCTGTCGGTGCGCTTGGCCAAAAAACCCGCCATGCACGCCCTGGCCCGCCGCGCCTTTGCCTTTCTCTCACACAACCGACAGGTGGTCGGCAAGTTCCTGGCGGAAAGCCCAACCGATGCCTTGCTGCGGGAAATGAAGACGCCGGCAGGGGAAGCGTTTGAGAAGCGGGCGATGGTGTGCGGGTTGCCGAAGCCAACATTGACGGCATTGCAGGAAGTGAAGAGGGCAAGATGAAACTCTTGAAATACATTTTGGTGTTTGGATTGCCGGCGGTGGTGTGCGGGGCGGGGTGGGGGATTGCCGTCCAGCTATCCCTCCCCTTGTTTCGTTGGTCCGTGAACATGTCGGTCATTTCGACCATTGCCTTGTGTTCATTGGCAGCCTTAATTTCAGCCTTGATTTGCCAAAAAAAGTGGCGTGGAAATTCAACTTGGAAAAGGGATGTAGGGATGTCCATCTGCCATGCCTTACTTGGCGCCACTCTTTTTGGAACCATGCTCGCGCCTGGAATTGGCACTGTTTGTGGTTTTGTTTTCGGCATACTTCTCCTTCCCATCCAAATCATCCCCGCCTACCTCCACATCCGCCTGTTCCGTTACCTGCACAACCGCTTCCTCTCCGCTCCAACGAGCCCCGAGCGCAAGCTCGGGGGATGCGCGGACGACACCACGGCAAACCCCTGAGCTTGCGCTCATGGCTCGTGAGCGCAAAAACCACACCCCTCCCTCCAACCCTCCCCCCATGCCCAACCCCACCCCTCCCCTCACCCCCGTCGAATCCGCCTTCATCCTCCATTGGGGCGCCATGGGCGAATGCTGGGGCGTCAACCGCACGGTGGCGCAGATACATGCGCTGCTTTACCTGAGCGACGAACCGATGGATGCCGAGCCCATCGGCGAA
>CAZVNU010000056.1:0-10348 GCA_964628335.1 uncultured Phycisphaeraceae bacterium | reverse complement strand
GCCTGCCGCGAAGTCGCACAGTTGCCGGTGGCGGGCGGCGGCATCGGAAGTCTGGCTTTGGCTTTGGGCAAAGGTCTGCACGGCGGCCAAATGGGCGGCGCTGACTTCGGGTGCGCTGTGGCTGCCCACCGGGCTGATGTCGCGGGCTTTGGTGCGTGGTGCCGGCAGGTCGGCTTCGGTGGCGTTGGCCATTGGCTGGGGTGGGCCAGGGGGGGCGGTCGCTTCGGCTTCCGTCGGCGCAATGACTCGGATTGGCGCGGCAAGGCCGGCGGCCTTGTTACGCTGGGCAGCTTCCATCAATTTGCGCGCGGCGGCCAAGGTGGCGGCTGCGGGCTGGATCACTTTGATGACTTGGCGCGGTTTGTCGGCCTGTGGCAATGCGCTGATTGCGGGCGCTGGTGGCCGGGCGATGGCGGCGGGCGCCGGTGCGGGCGCTTTTGCCGGCTCCGGCGCCGGTGTCGGCATTGCCACCGGGGGCGTGGCGGCAGCGGGCATTCCGGCTTGCGCTTCTTTTCTGCGCTGGGCCGCTTCCATCATCTTGCGCGCGGCAGTCAAGGTGGCCAGCGAAGGCTGGATTGTTTTTTGATCCGATGGCGCCGGCGCTTGAAGGGTTGGCTCGGCAATTTGGGCAACGGCCGGGGGGGCTGGCTCGGGTGCGCTTGCCGGCGCGTCGTCCGGTGCGTCAAGCGAAATGAGATCATCCAGGCCCGATGGCGGGGGGGGGGGGGGGGGGGGGGGGTCCGGCAGTGTTTGGGTTTGTGCTTCAGGCAGTTCTTGGGCTCGCACTTCAAGCTGGATTTCAGGCTGGTCTGCCGGTTGCTGTTCAGGCTGTTTTCGGGGGGGCGTGGCATGGACTTCGCCCGTCGGGGTGGCCGCCGTGCCAAGGCCGTCCATCCGGATGATGTCGGAGTCGCTGCCGGCCCCATAGGCGGCGTGGAAGGAGATGGATTTTGAATTGGTGCCGTCGGAGTCGATGGTCAGGATGTCGCTGTCATGGCCGCCAAGCACCCAGACATGCTTTTCGCCATTGGGCTTGGTGTTGGTTTTTCCGTTGCTTGGCGACGGGGGCCGTTGCTCGACCACGAACTTCCACTGGGCAATGCGGATTTTGTCGCCGGCCTTGAGCTTGCGGGTGCCGGTGAGCTTGTCGCGGTTGACCACGGTGCCGTTGTGGGATTGCAAGTCGGTCACCTGCGGGCAACCGTCCTCGTCCATGCTGACTTCGGCATGGCGGCGGGAGACCCCGGAGGATTTCAGGCGCACATCCGCAGAGGTCCCGCGGCCAAGACAGGTGGCTTGCTTGCCAAGGGGAATGGCAAGGTTTTTTCCTTGGTGGTTGACTGACAGCAACCACTCGGGGGTGGAGGCATGATCCATGGCGAAACTCCTGAGGCGCGGGCGAGACTTGCGCATGCGCAAGGGCGCACGGCAGGGGGATGGCGGGAAACTGTGAATCCTGGGGATGGCGCCGTTTCGGGGCGCGCCAAAGCAGGCGCAAGGGTAGCGTTGTGCGGTGAAAAAGCCAACTTTTTTTTCAATCCCGGTGGTCTTTGGCCACTTCCGCCGCCGACAGGCAGCCGTTGGCCACGGCGTGGGTGGGGTGGTTGGCCAGACGCACTTCGGCGATGGGGACGGGGAAGTCGACTTCTTCCAACTCACGGCGGAACAAACCGATGAAGCCGCGGGCCTGGGCCAGGCCGCCGGCGCAGACCAAGGGGATCGGCCGATTGAATGAGGGCACATCGTCGGCGCGGCTGAATTTTTCGCGGATCATCTCGATGGTGTAACGGATCAGCGACTGGCAATAGATGGAGATGGCCTCCCCCGCGCGGTCGGAAGGGGTCAGGAGGTTGATGCTTTCCTCCTTGATGGCGCAGGCCTGGCTGACCGGAATGCCGATGGCGCGCGCCACATTCTGGTCGATCCAGTCGCCGCCGCGGGCGATGGCGAAATGGATGGCCGGGATGGATTTGTAAAGCACCGAGACATTGAACGAGCCGCCGCCGCAGCAGACGGCGATGCCGGTGTAGTCGGATTCCGCCAGTTCAGAGAAGGCCAGGGCGTTGGACTGGCCGATTTGGGTCGGCGTATAACCCAGGGTCCGCAGCACCTGGGCCACCGCCCCGCGGTGGTAAATGGCATTGACCGAAGAATCGATGGCGTCGGCCGGCATCGAGACGGCGCAGGATTCGTTCGGCACCTTGGCTTTGCCGATCACCTGCGCCACCAATTCGCGCAGCATGGGCAGGGCCATCGCGTCCCCGGGATTGATCACGCCGGCGGTGACCGGTTGGCGGACATCTTTTTCAAAGATGTTCGAGAGCACGAAAGCCGGATCGCCGATGACGCAGGCACGCCCTTCGATGGTGTGCCGGCGGATGTCCAGGCGTGCCAGCATCTTGCGGGTGAACTCGTCGCTGCGCACATCGATGAAGGCGTTGCGCTGCGCGTTGTGGAGCAGCGCGCCGTCGGGGCGTTTGGCCACGCCCACCACATGGGTGGTGCCGATGTCAAGGCCTTTGCCAGGCAGGGTGTCGTCGGAATCGAAGGCCGAGGTCAGGCGTCGGTAAAAACCGACATCCTCTTCTGCGGCCGCTTTCGCGCCCTTGGGGGCGATGATTTCGGAAAGGGTGCTCATGGGGAAGGGGGGACGGGGGATGCTCTTGAAAAAAGCACTTTTTCACATGGGAAAAAGTGCTTTGGGGGCCGGATGGCGGGGGTTTCAGTTTTCCACGCCGGCCGCTGCGGCGGCCATGGCGGCGCCTTCGGGAGCGACGGCCGAGGGGTCGGGTTCGGCGGTCATGGCCATCATCAGGCAGCCGCGCGCGATGGCGTGCAGGGGTTGCGGGGCCACGCGCACTTCCTTGATCGGGATGGGGAAGTCAAGCTTGGCGAATTCGGCTTCGACCAGTTTGGCGAAGCCCGGGATCATCGGCGTGCCGCCGGCCAGCACCACCGGCACCGGGTCGTTGAAACTGGGCATGTCGTCGGCCATGCGGAAGCGGTCGGCGATGGCGGTCAGCACATGGTTGACCATGTTGGAAAGGTAGATGGACACGGCTTCCTGCTCGCGGTTCTGCGGCTTGGTGACATCAAAGCCGGATTCCTTGATCATGGTGGCCTTGGCGGGCTTGATGCCCAGCACATTGGCCACATTCTGGTCCACCCAGTCGCCGCCGCGCGAGACGGCGAAGGTCAGGGCGGGCATCGAACGGTAGGACACGCAGACATTGCCCATGCCGCCGCCGAACGAGATGCCGATGCCGGTGAAGTCATCATTGGCCAGTTCGGAAAGCACCACGGCGTGGCCTTCGTTGACTTCCTGGGCGGCGTAGCCCATTTCGCGCAGGATGGCCTGGAACACGTCGCGGTGGTAGATCACGTTGCGGTCGATGTCGATGGGGGTGCCGGGCACCGAGAAGAACAGCGGCTCGCTGGGGACGGCGGGTTTGCCGATCAGGCTTTCGATGAGCAGTTTCATCACCGGCACGGCGGCGGATTCCTTGGGCGAGATCAGGCCGGAGGCCATCGGGCGGCGGGTGTTCTTGTTGAGCACGTTGGCCAGTTCGAAGGCGGCGTCGCCCAGCACATACATCTGCTTGCCTTGGACCACATAGGGGACCTTGAGGCGGGTGAGCATGGCTTTTTGGTGGGCATCAAGCGGCACATCCACGAAGGCGTTGCGCTGCTTTTTGACGGTGATGTTGCCGTCGGCATCCTGGATGGCCGAAAGCAGGTTGGCGGTGCCGATGTCAAGACCTTTGCCGAGGGGTTGCTGTTGCATGATGATGGGGAAAGGGGTGATGCGAAAGTGCGCTGGTGCGCGGGTGATCCGGGGTGAGTCTAGTCCGACAAAATGGGGGAGGTAAGCTTTTTTTACGGTTTGGCGCCGCCTTGCATGGCTTTGAGTTTGGCCAGCGCGTCGTTGGATGCGCCCTTGGAGGTTTCCTGTTTGACCTTGGCATCGGCCAGGTTGCTTTCCATGCCTTCGGTGCTGAGCAGTTGCGCCATGGTGGTGGCGCTGGGGCGGTATTCCACATCCTCGGCGCTTTCGCCGTTCTTGAGCGACATGATCTTGCGGCCCAGGGTGTCGCCAAGGCGCATCATCATCTTTTCAAGGTCGGCGCCGGCCTTGTCGTTTTTGCCGTCCACCGCTTGCGCCTGCAATGCGCCGATGCGGGTTTCCATCTGCTGGCGCAGGGAGAGCATGTATTCGGCCAGCGTCGCCGAGTCGGCGTCCTTGCGGGTTTCGGCTTCTTCGATGGATTTGAGGCGCTGGTCCATCATCGATTGCATCTGCGCCACCGCCTCGGGCAGGGCGTCGCCGCCGCGCTTGCCGGCTGCGGCCTCCACCTGGGCCAGGCGGGTGGTGAGCGATTCCTGCATTTGGGCCAGCGCCTTGGTGAGGCCCTCGTTGTCGGCGCCGGAGCGGGCCTGCATGGCGTTCTGGGCCGCGTTTTTGGCGGCTTCCTGCATGGCGGCCTGCATTTTGGCTTCGAGCTGCGCCTGCATGGCGGCCATCTGCGCGGCCATCTGCGCCGCCATCTGCTCGCCGGCGCCGGCCGAGGCCGAGGTCGCCTGGGTGCGGGAGGCATCTTCCAGCTGGCGGTTGCGCGCCTCCAGATCCTTCACCCGCTCGGTGAGCTGCGCCACCACCGCCAGTTGGCTGCGCGCGCCCTCGTCGAAGCGCACGCGGTCCTGTTCCTGCGCCAGCTTGCGGTGCATGATCATCTGCTGCTGGAGGTTCTCGACTTCGCGCAAAAGCGAATCCTTGTCGCGGTTGGCCTTCTCCTTGAACATGTCCTGTTCCTGGGCCAACAGGCGCATCTCCATCTTGGTCTCTTCCATGATGCGGGTGCGCTCTTCATGCGACAGGGCCGATGAGCGCATCCCCAGCACGCGGTCCACCGCTTCCTGCAGCAGGTTGTTGAAGTGGTTTTTGTCCAGCACTTGGATTTGCTTGAAGCCTTTGGCTTCCAATTCGCTGACTTCGAAAGTCTGGCCACTGGTATCCACCAGTTGTTTGACATCCAAGGTGGGAGGCGTGGTGTTGCTCATGGAATTTGGGGTGGGGTGTGGCGCGGCGGACGAAGATGAGGCGGTGTTCCGCCACCGAGATGGCCGGAGTGAAGCGATGATGCGGGCAGATTATGCATACCCAAACCAAAAAATCCATATTTTTTTTGCATTTTTTTTCAAGTTGGGGTTCAGGGGGCGTGATTTGACCTTGTTTTGAGCCTATTCTTCACCCATGCTGACCCTCATCCTTGGCGCTTCTTCCAACCCCGACCGCTACGCTTTTTTGGCGCAACAGCGCCTGATGGCCGCCGGCCACGCCGTGTTGCCGGTGTCGCCCAAGGGCGGCGAAGTGTTGGGCGCGGCGGTGGCGCGCGACTTGGCGGAAGTATTGGCCGCCGGCAGCAAGGTGGATACCGTCACTTTGTATGTGGGCCCGGATCGTTTGCGCCCGATGGTGGCCGACTTGTCGGCCTTGGCCCCGCGCCGGGTGATTTTCAACCCCGGCACCGAAGATGCGGCCATCGAGGCGCAATTGCGGCAGGCCGGCATCGTGACGCAAGAGGCGTGCACCTTGGTGCTGCTGGGGACGGGGCAGTATTGAAAGATAGGATTTCCCCAGTCATGACATCGACCCTCACCGACCTCCTTTCCGCCGGCATCCATGACGGCCTGCACCTTGGCGCGCAGGCTTGTGTGATGCGCGACGGCCAAATCATCGCCGACATTGCGGTGGGGGACGCCGCCCCCGGCATTCCGATGCGGCCGGAGACGCTGATGCTGTGGATGTCGGCCGGCAAGCCGGTGACGGCGATGGCCTTGGCGCAATTGGAGGAGGCGGGCAAAATCAACCTGGATCAGCCGGTGGCCGATTGGTTGCCGGAGTTCGCCCAACATGGCAAGGCCGGCATCACCTTGCGTCATCTGCTGACCCATACCGGCGGCTTCCGCTCCGCGCGCTTCAGATATCCGCAGGATTCATGGGAAACGGTGATTGCCGCCGTTTGCGCCGCGCCCTTGGAACCCAACTGGGTGATCGGCGAGTCGGCCGGTTACCACCCGCAGACTTCATGGTTCGTTCTGGGCGAGATTTTGCGGCGGGCCTCCGGCATGGAAATCAGCGATTGCCTGCGGTCGCGGGTGCTTGATCCGTTGGGCATGCACGACGCCTGGCTTGGCGTCCCGGCGCGCACCTATGACGCTTACGCGGCCGAAGGCTTGATCGCCGCCATGCCGACCACCGCCCTCTCGATGTTGCGGCCCACCGGCGACACCGGCACCACCAAGGAGTGCATGGTGGTGCCGCGCCCGGGCGGCAACTTCTTGTGCCCGGCCAACCAGTTTGCGCGCTTTTACGAAGCGCTGCGCCTTGGCGGCGCGCTTGGCGGCAAGCGGCTGTGGCAAAGCGGCACCGTGGCGCAGTGGACGCGCAAGCACCGCATCGGCGCCTATGACCAGACCTTCCGCCGCAAGGTGGATTTCGGCCTGGGCTTCGTCTGCGATTCCAAGGAGCATTTGCAGGCCGGCGAAGACGGCGATGACATCCCCTATGGATACGGCCGCCATGCCAGCGGGCGCGCCTTTGGCCACAGCGGCTACCAATCCTCGGCGGCGTTTTGCGATCCGGAATGCGGTTTGGTGGCGGCCATTTGCTTCAACGGTTATGCCGGTGAAAAGGGCCACGGCGAGCGCATCAAACCGGTGCTCAATGCGCTGCATGAAAAGTAGACGCGGCCGCTGGCCGCGTTCACCGCAAACTTGAATGAAAACAACGCACGCCCCAAAACGGGGCGTGCGTTGTTTTTGCGGTTTGTTTCAAATGCGGCCAACGGCCGCGCCTGCTTTTACTTCGCGCGTTTGTAAAACGGCAGCGCGCAGACTTTCGCGGTTTCTTTGTTGGCGCCAAAGGCGATTTCCAGCACATCATCGACTTTGACGGTGTTGGGTTTGACAAAGGCCATGGCGATCGGCACCTTGAGGGTGGGGCTCATGCAGCCGCTGGTGACTTTGCCGATGACGGTGCCATTGAGCAGGATTTCCGCGCCTTGGCGCGGGGTGCGCCGGCCGTCCATCTTGAGGCCGATCAGGGTTTGTGGCACGCCGTTTTGGGCGATGGCTTCCAAAGCATCCTGGCCGATGAAACGAGGGATTTCCACCTCGGCATCGCTGAACTTGTCTTTGCCAAGGCTCACGCCGAATTTCAAGCCGGCCGACAAGGGGTCGGTGTCTTCGTCGAGTTCATGGCCGTAGAGCGGCATGCCCGCCTCGATGCGCAGGGTGTCGCGCGCGCCAAGGCCGGCGGGTTTGATGGAACCCGCATCGCCCTTGCCCATCAGCAGGTCATAGGCGTATTTGGCGGTTTTGGCGCCCAAAATGACTTCCACGCCGTCTTCGCCGGTGTAGCCGGTGCGCGAGACGACCAACTTGACGATCATCAGGTTCTTTTCGGTGAAGTGGTAATTCTTCAGTTGCGGGATGGTGCTGGAGATTTTGGCCACCTGCTCCATCACTTTGGGCCCCTGGAAGGCCAGCATGGCGGTGGATTCGGTGGCGTCTTCCATCTCCACCGTCAGGTTTTCGGCCTTGATCACGGCCTTGAAATGGGCGGTGATTTTGGCGCGGTTGGAGGCATTGCACACCACCAGCCACTTGCCCTCGAGGCGGTAGACCAGGATGTCGTCCATCACGCCGCCTTTTTCATTGCAAACCAGGCTGTAGCGGCACTGGCCCACCACCATGTCGGAGACCTTGCGGCTGCACACGCGCTCCAGAAACTTGCGGGTATGGCGGCCGGCCAGGTACAAACGGCCCATGTGCGACACATCGAACATGGCGCCGCTGGTGCGGCACTGGGTGTGTTCTTCGATGATGGAGCCGTAGAGCAGGGGCATTTCCCAGCCGGCGAAATCCACCATGCGGGCGTTGGCTTTGGTGTGGGTGTCGAAGAACGGGGTGCGCAGCAGGGCCATGTGATGTTTCAAAGGGTATATGGGGCCGGGGATAAGCGGACAATGATAGCCGGGAGGGGGTCTTATGGGGGTGTCGGGGTGCCCCCGGCTTGCGGCGGATTGCCGCCGCCTTTGCGCTTTCTGCGCCGGCGGCGTTTTTTGCGGCTGCCATCGGTGTTTTGGCCGCCCGGGTTGTCGGCGCCGCCTGCCGCTTGGGTTTGGCCGGATTCCTGGCTGCCGGCGGTTTCCGGCGTGTCATCATCTTCTTCGCTGCCGTCCTCAACCTCCAGCGCGTCGATGGCGGCCATCAGTTGGGCCGGGATCGGCCGGGCCGGCGCAATGGGGCGCACCGGGGCCGGGCGCGGCGCTTCCAGCCGGGGCGCGCGCGTGCTTGGGCGGGCCGGTGGGGCGTCGTGGCCGTCGTCAAAATCATCGTCTTCCTCATCCATCACTTCGCTGCGGCCGCGCACGATTTGCGGGCCGTGGATGTGGTGGGGGGCCAGTTTGGGGCTGTCGGGACCGCCCTGCGGTTGGACCGGGTCGACAATGCGGCCGTTGATCCAGGTGCCGCCGTAGACATAGTCCGGATTGCCATCGCAAAAAGTCGGCCAGCAGAAATCGCAGACCATGTCCCACACGGTGGTTTTCTTCAATTTGGCGCGGGTCAGCAGGATGCAGGGCATCATGCATTTGGCGCATTGCTTGGTGCGCACGCGGCGCTTCTTTTTGGCCGGCCGTGGCGGTGGCGGCGGCGCGGGGGCGGGCCGTGGCGCCGCCTGGCGCTGGCCGGATGGCACAAAAGGCGCACGCGGCTTGAAGGCGCCGGGCTGGGCGGCGCCGTTGGCGGCGCTATTGCCAGCACCTGTCGGCGGCGCATTGCGCTTTTTAAACGGCGGACGGCCGGAATTGCCGGGGTTGTGGCCGGGTGCCGGATTGGGTTGGGATTCGTTGGGAGGCATCGGGGGTGATGATAACAGGGGGGGATGGGGGGCTTGGGAGGGGAGTGGCGGCGCTTTTTTGCAGGGAATGAACATTCCACGCCATTCCTCAAGCCGTTCACTTCAAATACACATCAAACCGAAAGCCCTTGCCCTCGAAAACCAGACTGGGCTTGACCCCGTTCAAGTGCGGGGCTTGGCTGGGGCGCTTGACCACCACCCGGCGCAAGGCCAGGGCGCGGGCGGGGGCGAGCAGGGCGTCGTCATCGGCGTCGTCGCCGGCGAGCAGGCGCAAGACTTTCATGGCTTTTTTCTCGGCGGTCTTGCGGGTGCCGGGGAACATCGGGTCCAAGTAAACGCTCTCGGGCTGCCAATCCTGCCGCCAGTTTTCCAGGGCCGTCAAAGACGGTTGGCAGGGCAACAGCGTGAGGCGGGCGGCAATCTCCGGCTTGGTCGTTCGGGCGCGCTTCAAGCCGTCCTCAAGCAAGGCATGCACCATGGATTGGCGCTCGACGCAGGCCACTTGGCAGCCGGCGGCGGCCAGCAGCCAGGCATCGGAGCCCAGGCCGGCGGTGCAATCGAGCACGCGCGGGCGTTCGCCGTGTCTGACGCCGACGGCCTTGAAAATGGGCGCCTGCAAACTGCGGCCGGCGCCCGAAGAGGTGTCGATTTCGGCCGGCGAGGCGCTTACGCCGTGGCCGCGCACCAAGTCGGGTTCAATGCCAACGCCGGGCAATACGCGCACGCATAGGTGGCCGTCGGCATCGCGTTCGAGCGACAGTAAAGTAGTAGACGCGGCGGCCCGCCGCGTGGAACCTTCAACGCGGCGGGCCGCCGCGTCTACTTTGTCGGCGTCTTCTGGCGTACGCGCGGGAATCACTCCGCCTCCGGCAGCGCGTCTTCCGTCAGGTTGGCTTCGGCCAATTGTTTTTCAAAGCGCGCGTGGTTGGTGCGGTGGTCCATCAAGAGATGCACGCGCTCGCGGTCGGCGGGTTTGAGGGCTTTGAAGATGGTTTCGCGCGCCGCCTGGATGTGGGTGCGCCGCGAGAGGTGGGTCAGCACGATGTGCCGCGCGCTGGAAAGTTCGACCAGTTCCAGCACATCGTCCAGGTGCATGTGCTTGCCGATGTCGGCCTTGTCGTCTTCTTCGTTGCCGACAAAGGTGCATTCGGCGATCAGCAGTTGGGCACCCAGCACATCAGGGCGCTTGAGGTGGTTGCCCCAGGCGGTATCCCCGGTGAAGGCCACCAGCGGAATTTCGTGCAGGTCGGTGATGGCCACGCCTTCGCGCTTCAAGGCGATGATTTCGTCCTGGTTTTTGCCCAGCAATTCGGGGCGCAACTTGCTGCGTTTTTCCACTGCCACAAAACCCAGCGAGTGGGGGGTGTGCTTGGTTTCAAAGGCGCGCAAGAACACATTGCCTTTGAGCGGGATTTCGCCGTTGTG
>CAZVNU010000055.1:4909-10350 GCA_964628335.1 uncultured Phycisphaeraceae bacterium | reverse complement strand
CCGGGCAACCTCCGCGCCTTTGTGCAGGCCATCATCCGCTACATCGCCACCGCCGAAGGCACGACCCTGACGCCGGTATTGGCTGGTTCGCGTTTTTCACTGCCGCCGTTGACGGTGGGTCAAGACATGAAACTGAGCTTGGATTGGGCCGACACCTTGAAACTGGCCGCCGCCGCCCCGCATGAAGTGCAAATCCGGGCCAAGGCCGACCAAGCGCCCGAGGCGCACTGCCCTCAGTTGGCGCCGGTGGTGGGCATCTTGCCCGACGAAGTGCTGCGCATCGCGGTGGAGGGCAACGATGACTTCGGCCTCAAGCAGCTCTCGGTGCATTGCCGCCATGCCTTGGCCAAAACCCCCAAGGACATCTTGGGCGACCGCAGCATGCCGGTGCTCGACGGCAAGCCGGACCAAGCCAAGTTGGAAGCGCAGTACGCCTTCAGCCCGCGCCTGCTTGGCATCGGCGAAGGCTCGGTGGTGGATTTCCAAGCCGGCTCCAACGATTACTTCCCCGGTCGCGCCGCATCGCGCTCGGCGATCCACCGCATCGTGGTGCTGACCCTGGCCCAGCATGCGGACTTGATCCAGGACCAGATGGGGCAACTGGCCAACAAGATGGAGGAATTGGCCTCGCTGGAGCAGCGCCTGATGGATGAAACCAAAGCGCTGGCCAAAGAGGCCGACGCCAAACTGGGCACCCCCAAGTCGGCCAAGGAATTGGCCGAGCAGGCCGCCCGCGAAAAGGAAAACGCCAAAGCCATGCGCCAGCTGAGCGAGGAACTGGCCGAGATCGCCCGCCAGGCCCAGCGCAACAAGGACATGCCCAAGGATTTGATGGCGCAGTTGGAGCAGGTGTCCCAGAAACTGGAGCAAGCCTCCGAGAAAAACAGCCCGGCGGCCGCCGCCGCCCTGGGCCAGGCCCAAAGCAAATCCAAGCCCGGTGAGCGCCGCGAAGAAATGGACAAGGCCGCCAAGGAACAGCAGCAGGCGGTGGACGCCCTGCGCCAGGCCGCCAAGAAAATGGGTCAGGTGCAGCGCCAGCTCAACGCCGACAGTTTCGTCAACCGTTTGACCAAGGAAGCCGAAGCGCAAACCGCCCGCGTGGCCCTGGCCAAGCAATTGCTGCCGGAGCTGGTCGGGCAAAAACCGGCCCAGATGAGCGCCAAGCACAAGGTGGCGCTGGCGGAATTGGTCGACGGGCAGGCCGCGGCACTGAAGTCGCTGCGCGAGATTGAAAATGATCTGGTCGCATCCTACGGACGCACCCACCATGCACCCTACCACGAAGTGACCGAGGCGATGGAGAAGGAAAAGGCCTTCCCGCGCAACCAGGAAGTCATCGCCCTGTCCGGCGCCAACAACCTGTTCGGCGTGATGGGCAAGGCCCCGCCGCTGGCGGCGCTCTACCTGGCCTGGGCTGAAAAGCTCAAGGACAAGGGCGAAGGCGGCGGCGGCGAGGGCGGCGGCAAGGGCGGCGCCCAAATTCCGCCCGAAGTGCTGGCCGCCCTGATGCGGATGATCGAGCAGGAGCAGGACCTGCGCTGGGAGACCCGCTCGGTGGCCGACACCGCCAAGGCGCGCAATGAAACCTCGCCCAGTGCGGACACCCAAGCCGCCGCCAGCCTGCTCTCGGGGATGCAGGAAGAGGTGCTGCGCGACCTGGTGCTGCTGGCCCGCCGCTACCAAAACCCGCCGGAAAACGAGCGGGCGGTGGACATCCTCGATCCCGGTGCCTTCGGCGAGTACGCCACCTTGGTGGAGGGCAAGCGCCCCCTGCCGGAAAAATTGCTCAAACTGATGGGCGCCGCCGCCAATGCCATGAATGACGGCAAAGAACTGCTGGAAAAAGGCGAGGCCGGCTCGCCGACCATCGCCGCCGAAACCGAAGCCATCGAACTGCTGGCCAAGGTGTTTGCCGAGGGCAGCGGCAAGCCGGGCAAACCGGGTCCGCCGCAGGCGGGCATGATGCAGAAAATGATGACCAAAATGATGCAGGGTGCCGGCTCGGGCAACCAGCCGGGCAAGGGCCAGCAGGGCCTTGGCACCGCCAGCGGCAAGGGCAAGGGCACCCATCAGGGCGGCGAGGCCGCCAAGGGGGGCGATCCGGCCGGCGGCGATACCGGCGGTCTGGTGCCACCTGAATTCCAAGCCGACATCGAAGCCTACCACCGGCAGGTGGATCAACTTGAAGGAGACCATTCATGAAGTTCACGGTTCCAGTTGCGACCATGGCCTGCGCGCTGCTTGGCGCAGCTTCATTTGCGTCCTGGGCGCGCGCGCAATCCCTTGGTCCGGTCATTTCCACCACCGGCGTGCCTGAGGATGTGGAGGCCATGTACCGGCGCGGCCTGCGCGCGCTGGCCGGCGCGCAAAGCGCCAACGGCTCGTTCAACGACGGCCAATACGGTTCGTATCCCGGGGTGGTGGGTTTGGCCGGCGTGGCCTTTTTGGCCCATGGCGACGACCCCGACACCGGGCCGTATGCCGCCAACCTCAAGCGTTGCGTGGACTACATCCTGGCCAGCCAGCGCACCGACGGCTATTTCGCCCAAGGCGGCCACGGCGACATGTATTCGCACTGCTTCGCCACTTTGTTTTTGGCCGAAGCCTATGGCATGGTCAACGATGAGCGCATCGGTCCCGCCTTGAAAAAAGCCGTCGATCTGATCAGCGCCGCCCAGGCGCAAAATCCGCTGGGTGCCTGGCGCTACAGCCCGGATGCCAAGGATGCCGACTCCACCGTCAGCGGTGCCGCCACCGTGGCGCTGGTGGCCGCCGCCAACGCCGGCATCGAAGTTCCGGAAGACGCCTTTCCCAAGGCGCGCAAATATTTCAAATTCTGCCAGGACGGCAGCGGGCGGGTGGGCTACAGCGGGCCGGGCGGCGGCAGCAATGCGCTGACCGCCATCGGCACCCTGTGCTATGCCCTGACCCAAGGCAAGGAAGATCCCTCCTACAAACGGATGTGCTCCTGTTTGGAAGACATGCCCTTTGAGGATGCCGGCGGCTACAAGTTTTACGGTTTGTATTACCGCTCGCAGGCCGCCTTCCATGTCGGGCCCCAGGAATGGGCCAAGTTCAACGCCGAAAACATCGCCGCCCGCAAAGCCGACCAGACCGACGACGGGTTGTGGGTCGGCGACGGCGGCCCGGCCTTTGCCACCTCCGCCGCGCTGTTGTCGCTGGCGCTCAACTACCGGTTCCTGCCCATTTACGAACGCTAGACATACTTTTCGCCTCCAGCCCACTTCATCCCATGCGCACTCCAATCATCGCCCTGACGCTTGCCTCCTTGGTCGCCACGCTGGCCGCTTTGCCGCTGCAAGCCGAAATCGTGCTGCCGGCCGCGCCGGTGCCGGCACCCGCCCCGGGCGCGCCGGTGGTTCCCGGTGCCCCAGCTCCTGGCGCCGCCGTGGCCCCCCTGGCCCCGGCGGCACCCACCTTTGGCGACCGCCTGCTGTTCGCCGACAAAGACACGCTGCGCGGCAACCTGGTGTCCTTCGCCAGCACTGCCTTGGTCTGGCAACACAAAGACGGCTCGGCACCCTTCCAATTCAAGACCGACCGGCTGGACCGGATTGATCTGGCCTCGTTCGCCCCCAAGGCCGACCCCAAAGCCGACATCCGCCTGACCCTGAACAACGGCGACACCGTGCACGGGCAGCTGGTGGAATATGCAGCCGACAAAGTGGTGGTGGACACCTGGTATGCCGGTCGCCTCACCCTGTCGCCGGCCTGGATCACCACCATGACGCCCAGCGCCAGCGCGAGCGATGCGCTGGTATCCGGCTTTGGCAAGGTGGCGGATTGGAAAATCAGCAACGGCGGCCCCGCCAATGTGAAAATCGCCGACGGCCAGATGACCCTGCTTGGCAATGTGTGCGTGGCCCGCGAAATCGAAAAACTGCCGAGCAAATACCGCATTGACATTGAAATCGCCGACCGCCAGCCGCAGTTCCAGATCGCCGTGATGTCGGACACCACCCAGACCTGGGGCGGCAACTGCTACACCCTGCAAACCAATGGGCGGCGCAGCCTCTACCTGCAAAAGTGCACCCGCTCGCCCAACGGCGGCAGCCGCTCGGAAGGCAGCAGTAGCTGGAATTTCCGCACCGCCGAGAGCTCCTTCACGCTCTCGGCGCTGGTGGACATGGACACCCGCAGCATGATTTTCCTGGCCAACGGCCAGCAGGTGGGCCTGGTCAGCATTCCCGCCGATTTCAAGGGCGGCAGCCATTTCGTGATGATGGGGCAAAAGGGCAACATCAAACTCACCAAGTTCGCCGTTTCGCCCTGGTCGGGCGTGGTCGACATGGCCGGGGCGGCTGGCAAGCGCAACCCGGTGGACACCTTGGTGATGACCAACAAGGACAAGGTCAGCGGCGCCTTGCTGGTGGTCAAGGACGGCAAAGCCTCGTTCCAAGCCGAATTCGCCAAGATGGAGATTCCCCTGGACCGCATCCAGCGCTTCGAACTTTCCGGCAAGGATGCCAAGGCGCAAAAATCCGCCAAGGGCGCCGCGCGGATTTATTTCAACGATGCCGATTGCCTGACCTTCTCCTTGGAGGGGATTCAAAACGGCTGTTTGACCGGGCAGTCCGAGGCCATGGGCGCCCTGTCGGTGGCGTTGCCGGCGATCAAGCGGGTGGAATTCAACCTGGAAGCGCCCTTCCGCAAGGAAGCGGTGGAAAAAGCCCTGAAAAACCAGGGCGATGACGACGAGTAAGCGGATTCTTTCGGCTGGCCTTTTCTTTTTCCCATGAAGCACTTTTTCCCATCACTGCTTGTTTGCGCCAGCTTGCTGGCCGCCGCCGGCGCCGCCCGGGGCGGCGTCGGCCCCGCGCCTGCGGGCGACCGCGTGCTGCTGGACGGCGGCGAAACCCTGCGCGGGCGCCTGGCTTCGTTCAGCAAGCAGGGCGGCCTGGTCTGGCAGCACCCCGAGGCGTTGGCGCCGCTGGTGTTCCCCGCCGAGCATTTGCGGCAGGTTGACCTTGCCCATGTCCCGGCCAAAGCCCAATCCCAGGTGTGGGTGCGCCTGGCCAACGGCGATGTGCTGCCCGGGCAACTGGTGTCCTACGACCCCAAGCAGGTGGTGCTGGACACCCCGTATGCCGGCCGTCTGACGCTGGCGGCGGACCGCGTGAGCCGGCTGGTTTTCAACGCCGGCGGCGCCATGGTGTCGGGTTTTGGCAAACTGGGTGATTGGAAGGTGCAAAACAACGGCGGGCCCGACAGCCTGCGCATCGCCGACGGCAAACTGGAGTTGCAGGGCAGCAGTTGGGGGTCGCGCGAAATGCCCTTTGGCGAGCAATTCCGCCTGGAGATTGCCGGCACTTCGGATCGCGGCCTGCTGCATGTGGGTTTTTGTTTGAGCCAGCCGATGGGGCAGGGCGGCCATCCGTCGGGCTACTATGTCTACCTCCAGGGCAGCCGGCTG
The DNA here is from genome assembly GCA_964628335.1 of uncultured Phycisphaeraceae bacterium. Taxonomy (GTDB): domain Bacteria; phylum Planctomycetota; class Phycisphaerae; order Phycisphaerales; family Phycisphaeraceae; genus CANIYR01. The sequence goes on along the minus strand of CAZVNU010000055.1, from coordinate 4,916 downwards.
GTGGTGT
>CAZVNU010000055.1:0-4899 GCA_964628335.1 uncultured Phycisphaeraceae bacterium | reverse complement strand
GCATACACCACCAGGGCCAGCACCAAAACCTGGGGCGATTCAGTTTCAAAAACAGCGAATCCGACCAGACCCAACTGGTGGTGACCGGCGACGCCCAGGCCCAGACCCTGACTTTTGCGGTCAATGGCAAGCAGTTGGGGCTGGTGCGCAACATCAAACCCTTTCAGACCGGCAAATTCCTGGCGCTGGGCGGCAACGGTGGATCGGTGTATTCCAAGTTGAGCCTGGCTCCCGGCACCTCCGGCAAGGCGGCGGTGGCCGGGGCCACCACCGACGGCGTGTGGTTTGCGAACCAGGACCGCACCGACGGCCAGCTGCTGTGGATCAAAGCGGGCCAGGCCGCCCTCAAGACCGATGCCGGCACGCTGGAATTTCCGATGGAACGCCTGGCCCAGGTGGATCTGGCCGGCACCAAACAGAAACAGTCCCGCCAAGCCGGCGATGCCCGCCTGTATTTCGAGGAAGGCAACGCCCACCTGACCCTGGCGCTGGAGAAAATCGCCGACGGCAAGATCGGCGGCAGTTGCGAGAACCTGGGCCCGTGCACGATTGACATGCGCGTGCTGCGCAAAATCCGTTTCAACCTGCCGATGCCGGGGGCCGCCAAGCCCGAGGTCAAAAAGGAGGAAGCCGGCGCGGGGGCGGTCGGCGCGGGTCGGATCCAGGTCTTGCCCGGCGGGGTCTTTCGCGGCAATGCGATCATCCAAGGCGGCGGCGTCATCCGGGGCAAGGGCGTGCTGCAACTCAATGGTGGTGCGCAGGTGATTGAGCCGGAAATTTTTGTTGAGGAATGAGAGGCATGGTAAAAACACCCCGGCCAAGCGGCCGGGGTGTTTTCACAGGGGATGGGGATGGTGCTGCGGGCCTTATTTCTTCACCGGCGCATCGGCTTCCGGCTTGACGCTGGCGGTCAATCGCTTGCCTTCTTCGGCACCGATTTCGCGCACGAAGACATTGCGGAAGCGCACCTCGTTGCCGTGGGTTTGCAGATGGATGGATTCCACCGCCGGCACGCCGGCCTTGCGGTCGAACATGTTGTCCATCTTGGAGCCGTTGACCGTCACCTTGCCGTTGAGGGTGATCCACACGCGCTGACCGACCATCTTGATCTCCATGCGGTTCCATTCGCCGATCGGGCTGTCGGCCTTGACCAGCGGCCAGCGGCCGGGGTTGTCGCCGTTGTTGTTCCACATGCCGCCGGAACCCTTGGGGGCGCCGTTGCCGACTTCGGCGGGGTTGGACGGATCCCAGATCTGCACCTGCGGGCAGCCACGCAGGTAGATGCCCGAGTCGCCGTTCTTGCGGATCTTGTAATCCACGCGGAATTCGAAATCGCCGTGGTGCTGGCGGGTGGCCAGGTGGGCGCCGTGGCCGTCGGAGACGATCTCGCCCTTGGCGGCGTCCGCCGACCAGTGCTTGGCGATGTCGGCATCCTTGTCGGCGAACCACTTGGCTTTCTTTTCCGGAGTCAAGGCGGCGATGGCGGCCGGGTTGTGGGTGGTGCCGCCGGTCCAGACCGTGGTGTCAATCGTCTTGCCGTCGAACAGGCTGGTGAAGCCGGCGGGGGCGATGTTGTTTTCGCCGCCGGCCGGCGCCTGGAAGGCGGTGCACACGCACTGGCAGGCGGCATTGGCCACGGCCACGGGGGTCAGGGCGAGCAGGGCGACGGCAAGCAGGGGTTGGCGCATAAAAAGGATCGCAAAAAGGAGGGGGGGAAACCCAATGGACGCATCGGGTCGGGCGGCATTACGGCGGCGGCGGATTTTAGCGCGGGACGGCGGCATCAGATGGGCGCAGGCCGCGTTTGCCGGCCCGTGCCGTGCCGCGCGTTTTGGCCTTAATCCACCAATTCATTGAGCGTGTAATACCCATGGTTCACCGACAGCGCTTTGCCGTCGGCGCTGCGCAGGTCGGGCAGTTTGATGTCGTAGACCCGGCGCGTGAGCAGGTCGGTCTTGACCAAGACGCTCACGCGGTCGTCGCTGACGGTGGCTTCACCGGCGCTGAGGCGTTTTTCGTCTTGGATGCCGTCGCAGCCGTATTTCTGGGTGAATTTGTAGGTCCAGTGGCGGATGGCGATCTTGGCGGCCTGCAGCGAGGCCGGGTCGATGGGCTTGGTGAAGGAGACGCGGAAGCCGTCCTTTTCCAGCTTGATGTCTTTGATGCAAAAGGGCACGGTCTTGCCGTCCCAGGTCACGCGCTCAAGGGCAAAGGGCAGGTCGCCAGACGATGCCCAGCCGCGGCCGGTTTCACCCAGCCACAGGGAGCCGCCTTGGTCGAAGGCGCCGCGCACGATGCCGCAGCGGGTGTGGTTGATGAAGTCCACCGCAAAGCCCTGCCACTGGCCCTTGACTTGTTGCAAGGTGGTGCGGATGAGGTTGGAGTGGGTCTGGTCGCCGATGAAAATCTGGCCGGCGAAGGGGCCGAATTTGCCTGCGGTTCGATCTTCCACCGGTTGGCCGGTGGAGGAATGCAGTTCGCGGTAGGGCAACCACACCGCCGGCTGGGTGCGCTTTTGGGCCCATTCTTCCAATGGCACGGCGTTGAATTCGGCCAGGGTTTTGTTCTTGTAATCGGGGTGGTCAAACAGGCCGGCCGGCTGGCCGTAGAACTGGCCGTCTTGCACCACGGCCAGGAAGCAGGCGGGCATGTAGTCGCCCTGGTTTTCGGTGTAGAGCAGTTTGTCGTCATGGGTCATGCCCACGCCGCAAGGCGAGCGCACGCCCCAGCCCACCACCTCAAAGGCGCCGTCGGGCTTGATGCGGTAAACCGTGCCGCGGTGGTCACCGGGCCGGGCCATCATGCAGGTGCCGCGCACGCGCAGGATGCCGGGGATATTTTCCGGCTCGGCGCCAAGGTTGAGCGCGCCGTAGAGGTTGCCCTTGCTGTCCTGCACCAAGCCGTGGTTGAACTCGTGGTAATTGCCCGAGGTCTTGAAGGAGGCGTTCACGCATTGGTAGGCGTCGGCCACGCCGTCGCCGTCTTTGTCCACCAAGCGGGTGACTTCGGGTTTTTGAGTGACCAGCACGGCGCCGGTTTCCTTGCCTTCTTTGCGCTCGAGCAGCAAGCCGCAGGGGTCTTGCAAACCTTCAGCGAATTGCGACCACTGGCCATCGGCCAACCGGCGCCACACGGCGCCTTCGCGGGTGCAGACCCACACGCTGCCGTCTTTGGCGGTGTCCACCCCGGTGATGGCCATGGCCTCGCCTTTGGGCAGGGCGATGGTTTCAACCCGGTAGCCTTCGGGCAAGGTGGCGGGCACGGGATCGGCGGCCAGGGCGACGGGCGCAAGCAAGGCAAATTGGGCGGCGGCCAGCAGGCAGAGGCGGGTGGTGGCGTTCATGGGAAAGTGTGAAAGGAATCGGTAGCCCGGCCAAGTGGCCTGGCGCTTAGAAGGAGAGGAGCAGGATTTGGCCAGAGGCGTCCGCCGCCGGCACTGTGCGGGTCTGGCCGTTGCCGGCGGGCAACAGCAGGGGGCCCGGCACCGGATCGGTGAAGGTCAGCGTGGCAGCCAACCCTTTGCCGCTGCTTTGCGCCGCCACCGCGAGCGTGCAGCGCGCGCCGCCAACGGAAAGGTGCAGCAGCACTTGGCCGCCGGCGACTTCATAGCCCTCGAAGCGCGGCGCTTGGTCGGGGTGGTCCGCCAACCGCACCAAGGGGCCAAGGGTGAGCGGGGTGGGCGCGTCAAGCGGCGCATTGGGCCGGCCGCCTCTGGCATTGCGGGTGCCGGCCACATCCATGAACGGGCCGTGCCAGCCCAGGGTGAAGGCGCCCTGGTCGGCGTCAAAGGCGCAGTTCACGCCGCCGGGCAGGCCGATGGCCAGGATGCGCGAGCCCAGGGTGCGGTTCAAATCGCCGCGCATCACGCGGGCCTTGGTGGTGACCAGCAGTTCATCGGGCGCCACCACCGGTTCGGTGAGGAAGCCGGTGGAGACCGGGCCATCCCACGCCAGGCTGAGCCCCGCATCGGCGCCGCCCTGGAAGTAGCGCAACTCCACCGCATGCTCGCCGGCGGAGAGGTCCACCGTGCCATGCAGGGTTTTCTTGGCGTTGTGCAGGCCGTCGTTGTCCACCACCAGTTGGCCGTCCACCCAGAGGGCGGAGCCGTCGTCGGAGCGCAGGTGAAAGGTGTAGGTGCCATCGGCCGGCACTTTGAGGCTGGCGTTGTACACCGCGCCGAAGTTGACCTTGCGCCCCAATTGGGAAATGGCGATCATTTCATCGTCTTTGAGCGCACCTTGGGCCGCCGGTTCGAGTTGGGTGAAATCGGGCAATTGCTTCCAGTCGCCACGGCCGTCGTACACGCGGTACGACACCTGGCGCAGGCCCTGTTCGCGCGAGCGGATGAAGGCGATCAGCGCGGCTTTGTCGTCTTCGCTCAGGGTGGTGGCGAAGGCGGGCATGCCTTTTTCATCGGAGCCGGTGTTGATGGATTTGAGGATGTCCTGCGTGCCGCCCCCTCTGGTCCAAGCCTGGTCGGTCAAGCAGGGGCCGGCGCCGCCCTCGAGGAATTTGCCGTGGCAGCCGGCGCAGCCTTGCGTTTCAAACAGTGGCGCGCCGCGCCCGGCCATGCCAGGGGCGGCGATGCGGTCCTCCAGCGTGGGGAAGTGGATGGCGGCGGCATGCGGATGGGCGTTCTGGCTGACCACCGAGGCGACGGTCACGCCGATGCCGGCCACGCCAAGGGCGCAAACCCCCAAGGCGGCGAGCAGCAGGGGAGTGGAGGAGGGAGAGGACATGGGTTTTGGCAAGGGTATTGAATGTGGGGACAATGGGGCGATGGACGCCCGAAGGCGTCGATATTACAGGCTGACGGTCTTTGTTGTGGAGAGGGGTGGCGCGGGGCAGGGCTGGCGGGTCACGCGCGTCATCCCTTTGAAAAGGAACCCCGACCGTCAG
>CAZVNU010000054.1:0-10411 GCA_964628335.1 uncultured Phycisphaeraceae bacterium | reverse complement strand
CCAATCCTGTCCCCTTGTCCACCTCCACAATCACCCCATGCGCGGTGGGCTGGCCGAAAGCCACATCGTAGGCGGCGGGAATGCCGGTGGTCATGTGCTTGACCACCCGGTCGGCGCGCCGGCCCAGGATGGAATCCAGGGGCCCGCACATGCCAAGGTCGGTGACGAAGGCGGTGCCGCCCTTGAAGGGGTTGATGGCGCCGGGGATGGAATCATCGGCGCCCGGCTTGGTCAGGATGCGCTCGTCGGCGGTGGGCACATGGGTGTGGGTGCCGAACACGGCGGCCACCCGGCCGTTGAAATGCCAGCCCATGGCGGCTTTTTCGCTGGTGGCTTCGGCATGGATTTCCACCAGGGCGATGGCGCGCGAGGGCAGGGTCTTGAGCCATTGCTCGACGCAGTCAAACGGATCGCCGCCCTGGATTTTGTCCATGAAAATACGGCCCAAAACCGTCATCACATGGACCGGCGGCAGGCCGGGCACTTCCACTTTCATGTGGCCTTTGCCCCAGGCCTGGGCCGGCAGGTTGGCCGGCCGGATCAGGTCGGTGGCGGTTTCCAGCGTGGTGCGGATCGGGGTGCGGCGAAAGGCATGGTCGCCAAGGGTCATGGCGTGGATGCCGGCCTCTTTGAGTTTGGCGTACAGGTCGGGGCTCAGGCCGGCGCCGTCGGCGGCGTTCTCGGCGTTGGCGATGATGACATCCACCTTTTTTTCCCGCTTGAGCCAGGGCACGGCCGCCGAGGCGGCTTGGCGACCGGGGGCGCCGACGATGTCTCCGAGCAAGGCGATGCGCATGGGGATCCACGAAAGTAGACGCGGCGGCTCGCCGCGTGGGAAAAAAGAAGAAGCCGACCGTGGTCGCCGTGCCCCCGGGCAACAAGCGCGGTTGCAGAAGATCCGTCGTGAACGCGGCGGGCCGCCGCGTCTACTTTACCCCGCATCCACGCCACCCACCTCCTGGTTGTGCGCCGCTACGCCGTGATGGCCGAGCAATTCCTTCGCCTTCGCCCGAATAGCCGCGATCCCCGCATCCGAAAACAGGTATTTGGGATGCATCAACTTGGTGGCGATCGCCACATGCTTCACCCCTTGCTTGGCGTAATCCGCCACATCGGCCGGCTCATACACGCCGCCGCCGCCGATGATCGTGAGTTCATTGAAATCACTGCGCAGGCGCAATTGCTGAATCACTTGCAAAGAGACGCCTTTGAGCGGCCGGCCCGAAATGCCGCCCCCCCGATTCGGGTTGGCATCGGGTGCGGGCAAGGTGTTGCAGCAATGGAAGTGGGTGATGCCGGCGGCGCGGGCCTGCTCGACCATCGGCTGCCAGTTGATCGGCGGGATTTTCACCACCACCAGCAAGCCGGTGGCCTGCGCTTTGGCGAACAAATCATCCGGCCAGCCGATGTGGCCGATGTTGGGGCAGGACATGTTGAGTTCCAGCCCCAACGGCTGGGTCGGCGCCACTTTTTCCAACAACACGGTCCAGTCCGCTGGCGAGAAGCCGTGTATCGACACCAGCTTGTCGGCCGGCTTGATGCGGCCATCCGCGCAGCGGGCCACATACCAATCGACGCCCGGGTTGGGCAGGCCCAGCTTGTTGACCCAGGCCTTGAGGCGCGGGTAGTAGCGGCAGGTCAGCAGCATGCGCCAGAGCGCCTTGGGCCGCCCGCCGCGGTCGGCGGCGGTGAAGGTGCCCAGCGTGGCGGTGGTGCCGGCGAATTGCAGGTAATTGCCCAAGGGGGCGGAGATGATCAGGGGGAGCAGGGTGGGCATGGGAAGGGCAGTTTAACTGGCGCCCGTAAACCCCGGGGTTGCGCTCACGAGCCCCGAGCGCAAGCTCGGGGTGGATTTTGCCCTCCGATACCCAGCCCCTGAGCTTGCGCTCAGGGCTCGTAAGGGTGAACGGCGGCGAGGCCGCCTAGGTTTACAATCCCCGCCCTATGCTCGACGCCCTCATCTTCGACTTCGACGGCGTGGTGGTGGATTCCGAACCGATCCACTTCAACGCGTTCACCCGCATCGCCCAAGACTCCCAAGGGGAGCGCACGCTGCGCTTCCCCGCCACCTTCGACGGCTACAAGTCCGAAGGCTTCATCGGCTACGACGACCGCGACGCCTTCCGCGCCATGCTCGGCGGCTCGGCCGGCGTGCCGCTCGACCCCGCCGGCGAAGCGCGCATCCATGAACTGTGCGAACTCAAGCTTGAAGTGTTCGCCGACTTGTGCAAGGCCGATCCGGTCTCGATTCCCGGCATCCTGGAATTGTGGGACGAACTGGACGCAGCGCAAGTGCCATATGCCATCGCCTCGGGCGCCTGCCGCCACGACATCGACCTGATGCTCAAGGGCCTCAACCGCTCGGTGGCCGTCATCGTCTCCTGCGACGATGTCGAACGCTCCAAGCCCGATCCCGAGTCCTACGCCTTGGCCGTGCGCAAGCTCGGCGCGCACCTGGGCCGCGACTTGCGCCCGGAGCGCTGTCTGGCCATGGAAGACACGCCCGCCGGCCTGCGCTCGGCGCGGGGGGCGGGGCTCAAGACCCTGGGCATCCCCACCACCCACACGCCGATGGAAATCACGGCGTACGCCGACCAGGTGTTGCCCACGCCCAAGCATGTGGCGTGGGCGGACATCAAGGCCATGTTCTGATTGCGATCACGAGCCCCGAGCGCAAGCTCGGGGTTGACTTTCCTTCCAACCCCAATCCCCTGAGCTTGCGCTCAGGGCTCGTTAAAAACACCCCATGTCCCACATCCCCCCCGCCCCGCTCATGCTCTCCATCTCCGGCCTGCGCGGCATCGTCGGCGAATCGCTGACCCCGATCGTCGCCGCCAAGTACGGCGCGGCGCTCGGCTCCTATTTCATCCAGACCCGCGGCGAAAAGCCCTGCGTGGTGGTCGGCCGCGATTCGCGCCCCAGCGGCGAGATGATTGAAAACGCGGTGGTTTCCGGCCTGTCGGCCTGCGGCTGCCGGGTGGTGCGCTTGGGTGTGCTGTCCACCCCCGGCGTGGCCGCCATGGTGAAGCACCTGGAGGCCGACGGCGGCGTCATCCTCACCGCCTCGCACAACCCCACGCCGTGGAACGGCATCAAGTGTTTGCGCCACGATGCCGTCGCTCCGCCGAAGGAAGAAGCCGAAACCATCGTCGCCCGCTTCAAGGAAGAGAACTTCTACTTCAACGACGCCACCGGCATCCCGGCCTCGTCCGCCAATCCGGCCGGCGTCGCGGCCCACATCGAAAAAGTGCTGACCTTTGTCGATGTCGAAGCCATCAAGGCCGCCAAGTTGCGCGTGGTGGTGGACGCCACCCACGGCGCCGGTGGTCCCGAGGCGCAATTGCTCTTGAAGAAACTCGGCGTGGCGCTGGTGCCGATGTGGCTCGAGCCCACCGGCCGCTTCCCGCACACGCCCGAGCCGACCAAGGAAAACCTCACCGCGCTTTCCGAGAAGGTCGCCAAGGAGAACGCCGCCTGCGGCTTCGCCCTCGACCCCGACGCCGACCGCCTGGCCATCGTCGACGAAACCGGCGCCTACATCGGCGAGGAATACACCCTCGCCCTGTGCGTGCTGCACAAGCTCGAGCAGGGCGGCACCGTGGTGGCCAACCTGTCGTCCTCGCGCATGGTGGACGACATCGCGAATAAAAAGGGCGGCAAGGCCCTGCGCGCGGCGGTGGGCGAAGCCAATGTGGCGCAAGTCATGCGCGACAGCGGCGCCAAGATCGGCGGCGAAGGCAACGGCGGCCTGATGTTCCCCGCCATCTCGCAGGTGCGCGATTCCTTCCTCGCCATGGCCTTCGTGCTCGAGATGCTCGCCAAGCGCAAGCTGGCGCTGTCGGCCATCGTCTCCGAGATCCCCGCCTACGCCATCGTCAAGGACAAGGCGCCGGTGGATCCGGCCGTCATCGCCAAGTTGGCCGCCGTGCTGCCCGGCGCCTTCCCCGGCGCCAAGGTGGATGCCCGCGACGGCGTGCGTTTGGATGTGGGCAACACCTGGGTGCATGTGCGCGCCAGCAACACCGAGCCGATCGTGCGCCTGATCGCCGAGGCGCCGACGGAAGACGAGGCCAAGGCGCTGATCGCGCAGGCCAAGAAAGCGCTGGGGATGTAAAAAAGTAGACGCGGCGGCCCGCCGCGTTCACCGTGCACCTAAATTCTGCCAGCTTCCGCTCCATGTCCAACGCGCACTGCATTCAAATCCTTTTCCCGTGAACGCGGCGAGCCGCCGCGTCTACTTTTAGACCCATGCCCTTCAACCCCGTCATCCTGCTCCCCACCTACCACAACGCCCGCACCCTGGGCGATGTGGTCGTCCGCGCGCGCGCCACCGGGCACCCGTGCATGGTGGTCGATGACGGCTGCCGGGATGACACGGCGCAAATCTGCGCGGCCTTGCAGGCACGAGCGGCGCAAGACGGCGGACCGGCCGTGTGCGTGCTGCGCCACGCCGCCAACCAGGGCAAAGCCGCCGCCCTGATGACCGGCTTCATCGAAGCGCAAAAGCGAAACTTCAGCCATGCCGTGGCCATCGACACCGACGGGCAGCACGACCCGGAAGAAATTCCGCTGCTGCTCGCCGCCGCCCAAGATCACCCAAGCGCCCTGGTGCTGGGCGAGCGCGCAACCCAGGTCGAGGGCGGCACGCCGTGGAAGTCGCTGATCGGGCGCAAGTTTTCCAACGGGCTGATCCGTTTTGGCGGCGGACTCCAAGTCAAAGACAGCCAAACCGGCTTTCGGGTGTATCCCGTCCACATGGCGCAAGTGCTGCAATGCAAAGTGCAACGCTTCGGCTTTGAAACCGAAATCCTGGTGCGCTTGGGCCGGGCCGGCGGCAGCGTGGTGAAAGTGCCGATCACCAGCCGCTACCTGCCGGCGGGCGAGCGGGTCAGCCACTTCCGCCCATGGCTGGATTCGCTGCGCTGGATTCGCATGCATGTGAATCTGACCGCTGAAAAATGTCTGTTTTGGAAAAAAGGCCCGGTCTGGCCGGTGCAAAGGTAGCGGCGGCATCTTGCCGCCGTTTGGCCGCATGGCGGCCAAGAAAAAAACCACCTCCATCGCGGCAAGATGCCGCCGCCACTTCAATATGCACCACCCCCTCCCCCGCGTCGCCCCCCTTGCCGCCCTGCTGCTTGCCGCCTGCGCCACCGCGCCGGCACCGGCCGCGCCCACCGACCCCAAAACACTGACCACCGCCTTTGAAGCCGCGCTGGCCGCCAAGCCCGCCGCCTTCCCCGATGCGCCGCTGACCAAAGCAGGCGTGGCGGCGGAAAAAGCCAAGCAATGGGCGGCCTACAAAGCCGCCGCCACCACCTTGGGCTGGGACAAAAACCCCGTCGCCTGGCCGGCCCCGCTCGACCCGGCCGCCAAACAGCAAAGCGTGCCGGTGGGCTCCCTGCCCTGCGACGCCGAGACCATGCGCTATGCCCTGATGACCAAGGGCGCAGCCGGCACCAACGGCTGGCCCTTGTTCTTCCAAACCCACGGCGGCGGCAGCACCGATGAAAAACTCTCCGGCCCGCACGGCTGGGCCGTCAACACCCGCGATTGGCAGGTGCAGGGCCAGATCGTGGCGGCGATGTTCCCCTCCGGTCGCTACTTCATCCCGCGCATGGCCAACGACAACAAGGGGCGCTGGTGGTTCAAGCACAACCACACCGCCTTCGACGCCGTGATCAAGCGCGGCGTGTTGTTCCACGGCATCGACCCCGACCGCGTGTACATGATGGGCATTTCCGAGGGCGCCTACGGCACCGAAGCCCTGCTGCCGTTCTGGGCCGACCGTTTCGCCGGCGGCTGCGCGATGGCCGGCGGCGCCGGCGGCGGCGAGCGCCTGGCCTGCCTGCGCAACACGCCGTTGCGCAACGACACCGGTGAGCACGACACCATGTTCGGCCGCGCCAAATTGGCGAAGGAGGAGCACGACTGGCTCGAAAAGTTGCGCCAAGCCGACCCTGCCGGCTACGACCACGCGCTCAACATGCAAAAAGACCGCGGCCACAGCATTGACTACGCGCCCGGTCCGGCGTGGATCGCCCAAAAAACCCGCAATCCGCGCCCGGACAAGGTGGTGTGGTTCAACCACGCCTTGGACGGCGTGCGCCGCACCGACTTCGCCTGGCTGGCCCTGTCCAAGGCTCCGGCACGCGACGCCCTGATCACGGCGCAAACGGACCGCAAGGCCAACACCGTCACGGTGACGGCGATGATGAACCCGCCGGACGCCAAGAACGAATCCCCGGTGTACGCCGACAAACCGCCGGAAGTCGGCGTGCGCGTACCGCTGTCCGGGACGGATCTCATCGTCCACCTCGACGACGCCCTGCTCGACCTCGACAAGGAAGTCGCCGTCATCGTCAACGGCAAGCAGGCCTTCAAGGGCAAGGTCGCCCGCAGCCCGCGCGTGCTGGCCGAAACCCTGGCCAACACCGGCGACCCGGGCCGCGTGTTCAGCGGGCGGGTGGTGGTGAAGATGGAGTGACCGGGAGCGCGAGGCTCCGCCCTCGCAAAACAAGAAAGCATGCCGCCCAAAAAACTCCCGGTCATCCGGAAGTTTTTTCATGGGCAGGAGAGGAGGGGGGAGGCCTTGCGAGGACGGAGCCTCGTCCTCCCTTGCACCACAGGGCTGGCGGGTCACGCGCGTCATCCCTTTGAAAAGGAACCCCGACCGTCAGGGAGGGGACGCGCAACCGCCGAAATAGCGTGCCAGCGTCCCCTTCCTGACGGTCGGAGTTCCTTGACCCGCCAGCCCTGCCTTGCACCACGCCCCGCAACCCTGCGTGGGCAACCGAAAATCATCATGCACCTGGCACAACCCCGTCTCGCCGCGCACCGAGGCGTAAGCCGAACTGAGCACGGCAAAGCCGGGCACCGCCGCCTCAAACGCGCGCGGCTCATCGAGAAAGTGAACGCACGAAGCGCACGCACCCTCCTGCGGCCCGGCGGGGTCGGTCTTCACAATTTGGCCCAGTAATCGCCGAACACCTTGACCGACAAAATGTAACCGGCCACCACATTCACCACCACCCCGATGGTGAAGGCCAACGCCGCCTTGGGCGGCACTTGTTTGAGTTCGCGGAAACGGGTCGACAAGCCGATGGCCAGGAAGCCCAGCACAAAGGTCCAACCGCGCAGCGCGCCCAGCGGCCCCATCAACACCGGCTTGATCGACTTGAGCGCCGCGCCGTCCATGCCATGGGTAAACCAGCTGACCACCAGCGAGGCGGCGAAGAAACCCAGCACGAATTTCGGCAAGCGGCGCCAGATCTCGCCGGCGCCGGGGCGGGCCGCGCCGCCTTCCTGCTTCTCCCAGCGGGTGGCGGCCAACACCGCGAAGAACAGCGACCAGATGCCGATCCACAGGTCGCGGCCGATCACCTTCATCAAGGTGAAGGCCTTGACCGCCGCCTCTTCGTTGCCGGCCATCCTGCCGTAAGCCGACGAGGCCGCAAAGCCGGCGGCATCGGCGAACTCAGAGGTGCCGATCCACGCGCCGCCCACTCCGGCAGGCAGGTTCATCGCCTTGGACACCAAAGGCAGCGCCACGATCATCACCAGCGCGAACACCACCACCAACGAAACCCCCGCGTACAAGTGCTCGCGCTTGGCGCCGACCGAGGCGGCGATGGCCATCGAGCCCGACACCCCGCACACCGCCCCGCCCACGCACAACACCGCGCCCAGCCGGCGGTCCAGCCCGAACACCCGCGTGGCGAAAAAATAAATGGTCGTCGCCGTCAGCAGCGAAATGATCGCCGCCTGGCCGATGGCCACCGGCCCGGCGGTGAGCACCAGCGACAGCGGGAAAGTCGCCCCCAGCATCACCACCCCGAGCTTCACAAAGTATTCAACCCGAAACGCCTCATCCAAAATGCGCGGCAGGCGCAACAGGTTCGACAGCAGCAAGCCGCCCACCAGCGCCACCAGCGGCGTCTCCAGGTTGTACTGCGAGGCATGGGCCCAGCCGCCGGCGCAAAAAGAGGCCAAGCACAGCACATACAAAAAGGTGAAGCCGACCAAAAAGCGGCCAAACCGCACCCCCATGGCCGCGCAGGTGCCGCCCAGCACGCCGGCGAACACGCAGAATTGAACGATGTACTTGCCCCAGTTGGCGGCGAAGTGGTCGCCAAGCTGGCTGACCTGGGTCCACTTGGCCGAGCCCGGATTGACCGCCAAGTCCTTGAGCATCGGGTTGTCGGCCTTGGCCAAGATGATGGCCAAGGCCACCACCGCCAAGCCCACGATCACCGCCCACCAATCTTCTTTGAGGCGGGGAAAGCGGCCGGCTGGCGGAGGTGTGGCGGGCGTGGCAGCGGGCGCAGGGTCGATGCAATGATCCATAAGGGCAAGATTCCAAGACAAGGGGAAGCAATGGCGCGATAGGCGATGGGCCCCAAGGACGCCGGCCAAGCCGGGCAGATTACACTTCCCCCCTCCATGCGCCACCACCTTGTCCGCATTTTCAAGCTCTGGCTGCTGCGCCAACTCACCTTCGCACCCCTGATCGTGCTGCTGGTGGTCGGCTTTCGCCCCGGTTTTGCGGCCATGACCCCCGAAGCCCGCTGGCACCCCGCCTTCAAACCGGCCGGCCCGATCGCCGCCGTGGTGCTGATTGCCTTGGCCGCCGGTTGGCTGCCCTTTGACCCCATGGCCCTTGGCATGTTGCTGTTCATCGTGGGCGGTTGCATCGGCATCGTGGCGCTGGGCTACGGCTTTGATGCCATCCATGTGGTGTACACCCCGATGGCGCAAGCCATGATGTTTGCCTGGATTGCCGCCGTGTTTCTGGTGCTGGCCCTGTGGCGGCCGGCCAAGATCCTGGATTTGCCCTGTGGCATGGGCGCCTCGCCCATGGGTCCTTCACACGGGCGGGGCGCCCGTGCCACCCCGCGCGTGCGCCAAGCCGCTTGGCTGATGGTGGTATTGGCGCTGGGGGCCACTGGCCTGTCCTATGCGTTGCACGGCCATGAGGCCCTGGCCGGCTTCCTGCCCTTTTTGGCCCTGATCGGCGCCCGGTTGTTGCTCAAAAAATGGGCCCAGCATGGTCAACATGGCGCAACTGTCGGCTCTCATTGAAGCAATACCCCCCCATCCAAGGCCCTGAACGGCGTTCACCCGCACTGAATACCGTTCATTTTGGCCAAGTTTTTCACAATTGTTTTTTTTATTTCCCCCCGGCAAACAAGCGTGTTATTCTGTCCACCGCTTCGGATGATTTTCCATATCTGGTATGTTCCGAATCCGCGCCACCACTACCGCTTGTGTGGTGGCCCGCTTTTTTTCAGCGCCTGCCCCCCGCAGTATTCCCCCTTTTTATACCTGCCCTTATGTCCAGCACCACCGCCGCCACCGCGCCGGCGACCGCTTCCTTCACCCCCGCCTTGCGCAAGCGCGACGGCCGCGAAATGGGCTTTGACGGCACCTACATCGAGCGCGCCATTGCCGCCGCCTTCCGCGAAGTGTTTGAAATCGACGCCGACGGCGATCTGGGCGAGCAACTGACCGCCCGCGTCAAGGCCGTGACCGCCGCCGTGGTGGCCGAAATCACCGAAATGGCCAAACTGACCAAGACCCCGGTGGATGTCGAAGTGGTGCAGGACCAGGTCGAAACCCACCTGATGCGCGCCGGCGAGTTCCAGGTGGCCAAGGCCTTCATCGTCTTCCGCGAGAACCGCAACCGCGCCCGGGCCCTGCGCTCCGGCTCCACGCCGACCCGCAAGACCATCCATGTGGTCGAGGCCAACGGCACCAAGACCCCGATCAACGCCCACTTGGTCAAGCGCCGCGTGTACGAGGCCTGCCAGGGGCTGACCCATGTCAACGGCGACGAACTGCTCGACGAGTTGTACGCCACCGTCTATGACGGCATCACCGCCAAGGAATTGGAAAAGGCCATGGTGATGGTCGCCCGCCAGAAGATCGAGCGCGAGCCGGCCTACAACAAGGTCGCCGTGCGCTTCACCCTGACCCAGATCTACCGCGAAGTCTTCGGCTTCGTCCCCGAGACCAGCCAACTGGCGCAGGCGATGAAAGAGAACTTCGCCCGCTGCCTGGAAGAAGGCGTGAACGACCAGCGCATCGACGCCCGCCTGCTCGAGTTCAACTTCGACAAACTCACCGCCGCCCTCAAGCCTGAGCGCGACGAAGCCTTCAACTACCTGGGCATCCAGACCGTCTACGACCGCTACCTGTTGCACATCAAGAAGCGCCGCATCGAAACCCCGCAGTACTTCTTCATGCGCGTGGCCATGGGCCTGGCGCTCAATGAAAAGAACAAGGAAGAGCGCGCCATCGAGTTCTACAACCTGATCTCCTCGTTCCGCTTCATGTCGGCCACCCCGACCCTGTTCAACTCCGGCACCTGCCACCCGCAGCTCTCCTCCTGCTACCTGACCTCGGTGGACGACGA
>CAZVNU010000053.1:0-10829 GCA_964628335.1 uncultured Phycisphaeraceae bacterium | reverse complement strand
TAGCCGCCGCGTCTACTTTTTTCAGCGGGATGACGCGCGTGACCCGCCAGCCCTGGTTTTTCATGAAAAAACAGCCGGCCGCCCGGAGTTTCTGGCATAATGAAACCAGCCATGCGCCGCCTTTTTCTCCCGCTTCTGATCGCCGCTTTCTGGCTCGCCTCTTTGGCGGGTGCCGGGTGGATGCGCGTGGAATGCGTGCGGGCCTGCTCGCAGGCGGCGATGGTTGAGGTGGCGGTGCCGGCTTGCTGTGCCAAACACCAAGGGCCCAAGGAAAAGGCCGCCGCCGACTGCTGCACCACTTCCAAATGCCACAAATGCCAGGCGTTGAACAAGGCGCTGCTGGCATTGACGCCGATGGCCGGCAGCCCCTTGTTCTTCGACACGGTTTGCGCGCGGGTGCAGCCGGTTTTGATGCGGTCGTCGGCGCCGCTGTGGGCGCCGTCGAGGATGTGGCAGTGGAGTCTGCCCCCGCCCGACACGCTGTTTGAGTTGCACTGCCAGTTGCTGATCTGACTTGTTTTTGCTTGAGGATGCCACCCGCCAGAGGTGTCTTTGGCGTTGGCGTTTGTGCCCATTCACTTTGCAAAAACAGCCATGTCCGATTCTTTCAAACAATTGCGGTCTGTGCCCGTGGCTGCGGTGTCGTCCGCCGCTTCGGCTGTTCCCGCGCCGCCGCGCCGCCTGCTTGCGCGGGTGGTGCTGCCGGGGGCTTTGTTGCTGGCGTTGATCCTGGTGCTGGGGTGGTCCGGCCGTAGCCTGTGGCAGACCACCCTTGCCGTCAGGGTGGAGCCGGTGCTGGTGCGCAGCGGCATCAGCGCCCTGCCTGTGGCCAAGGATGCGCCCGGGCAAGGCGCCGGCGCCACGCACGGTGAGGCGGTGGCCAAGGCGGCCGGATGGTTGGAGCCCGACCCGTATGCGGTGTACGCCCAGGCCCTGGCCACCGGTGCGGTTGAAGAAATACTGGTGCTTGAAGGCCAGCGGGTGGCGGCCAACCAACCCTTGGCGGAGCTGGTCAAGGCCGATGCGCAAATCGCCTTGAGCGCGGCGGCGGCGAAGGTGCCGGCCCAAGAAGCCTTGTTGCAGGCCGCGCAAAACGAGCTGGAACGGGCGGTGGCGGTCAGCGCGGCCCAGGCTGACCAGGCGATGGCAAGCCAGGCGCAATGGCCGTTTGAAATCGAGGCGATGGCGGCCGAAGTGACGGCGTTGCAGGATCGGCTAACCCGTTTGGAGCGGGCGGCGAAAAACAGCGGGGCGGTGGTGGAGGCCGAGTTGGTGCAGCAGCGCCTGGCGGTGGTGGCCAAGGAAAAAGCGTTGGCCGTGTTGCAGGCGGCCGGCCCTCTGCGCAAGGCCCAAGTGGCGCAGGCCAAGGCCGAAGCGGTTGCCGCCAAGCGCCTGCTTGAGATCGGCACGCATGCGGCCCAAGGCGAGTTGGCATTGGCCAAAGCCGGGTTGGCCCAGGCGCAGTTGCGCCTGGAGCGCATGACCGTTCGCGCACCGGTGGCGGGGGTGGTGATGAATTTGCTCAAGGCGCCCGGCGACATGCTGGATGTGAACATGGCCATGCCGCGGGCCATGCAGGTGTGCGCCCTCTACGACCCCGGGAAAATGCAAATGCGGGTGGATGTGCCGTTATCCTTGGCTGCCAAGGTGCGGGTGGGCCAGGCGGTGGCGGTGGTGGCCGAGGTGCTGCCCGGCCGGACTTTCACCGGGCGGGTGACCCGTTTCGTGCATGAAGCCGACATCCAGAAAAACACCGTGCAGGTGAAGGTGGAGATTGACGATCCCGCCCCGGAGTTGAAGCCGGAAATGCTGGCCACCGCGCAGTTTTTCGCGATGGCCGCGCCGGGGGGCGGGGGGCTCCAGGCTGCCGTGGGCGCCGCGGGCGTGCAGCAGGTGTTCATCAAGCCCGCATGGTTGACCATGCGCCACGGGGCGCACGCCATGGCGTGGGTGGCCCGCCCGGCCCATGGCGGGGGCGCCATTGCGGCAGAAGTGGATTTGCAACTGGGCGCCATGTCCGCCGATGGGTTCATTCAGGTGGAAAAGGGCTTGAGCCCCGGCGATCGGGTGGTGCTCCCGCCGTGGGACCAGTTGAAAGGCGGCGCGCGTTTGCGCCTGCCGGATTGAGTTCATTCTTCTTTTCAGAAAGGTTGGATTTCAGCATGAAAACATCCATACTGCTCATCGCATCCCTGTTCTTGGCCGCTCCCTTGCGGGCGGATGACGCCAAGCCGGCGGCCAAAGCTGCGCAAGCCCAAGCGGTGGAGCCGCTGCACGCCCCCTTGCTCGACGACAAGGGCGTTGCCACGGAAGTGCCCTTGGCCGATCTCCAGCCCAAAGGTCATTACTACTTCAAGCTGCTCGACGGCCATGCCTTTTGCGCCACCGTGCTGGATGCGGGTGATGCCGAGTCCGGCTTGATCGTCAAGAAAGACGGCATGAAAATCCCCTTCGAGGTGAAAAGGAATGACATCGCCAAGGTGTTCGCGGCCGCCCAGGAGGTGGTTGCGGTCGGGGCAAAAGGCGAAAAAAACGCGCGCGTGCTGTCGCTTGAGGAAGAGATCAGGGAGGAGATGACCGACAAAAAAACACCATCGAAATCAAGGAGCGGCAAATCGCCAATTTGAAGAAAGAATTGACCGGCATCCGCCACCGCAACCGGGTTTATGAGATCAACTATCAGCGCAAGATCGAACCGTCCGAGGCGGAGCGGCGCAGCCATGTCCAGACCCAGCGCAATAGCGCGGCCCGCGACCAATTGGTGTCTGAAAACATCCAATACCTGTATGCCCAAGTGGCCGATTTGCAATATGACATTTCCATCTTGGACAAGCGGGCGGCGCGGATCGCCGCCGACAAGGCCGAGGAAATGAAACGCAAGGCGGAGCAGGCCGCAAAATAAGCATCGGTCTGTTTCGTCCATTTTTCACCGCTTTTGGGAAAATTCCATGCCCCTGATCCAATGCCGAAAACTGACCAAAACCTACCGCAAAGCCGGTTCCGGCGGGGCGGAGGTCACGCCGTTGGCCGATCTGGACTTGGACATCGACCCGGGTGATTTCGTGGCCTTGATGGGGCCGTCGGGCAGCGGCAAGACCACCCTGCTCAACCTGATTGCCGGCATCGACACGCCGACTTCGGGTTCGTTGCAGGTGGCCGGCGCCGACATCACCCGACTTTCGCGGGCTCAATTGGCCGGATGGCGGGCCAAAAACATGGGCTACATCTTCCAACTTTACAACTTGGTGCCGGTGCTCACCGCTTTTGAAAACATTGAGTTGTCGCTGCTGCTGGATGCCAGACTCTCGCGCAAAGACCGCGCCCGCAAGGTGTCGGCCGCGCTGGAACTGGTGGATCTGGGCGACCGGCACGACCACTACCCCAATCAGCTCTCCGGCGGGCAGGAGCAGCGGGTGGCCATCGCGCGGGCCATCGTGGCCGACCCGGTGCTGCTGATTGGCGACGAGCCGACCGGCGATTTGGACAAGGCCTCGGCCAAAGCCATCATGGAATTGATGGCGCGGCTGAACCGGGAGTTGGGCAAGACGCTGCTGATGGTGACCCACGACCCGGACACGGCCCGCTACGCGCGCACCACTTTGCATTTGGACAAAGGCAAACTGATTGAAAGGCATGTGGAAGAAGGGGGCGCATCATGATCCGCTTCCTGCCCCTCATCCTTAAAAACCTGTGGCGCAACCGCACGCGCTCGCTGCTGACCGCCGCCGGGGTGGCGGTGGCCGCGTTCCTGTTTTGCGGCATCCAGGCCATGCAGCGCGGGGTCGAGCATGCCACCCGCGCGTCGGCCGGCGACAATGTGCTGGTGGTGTACCGCAAGGACCGCTTCTGCCCCTTCACCAGCAAATTGCCGCAGATTTATGAGGGCCGCATCGCGCGCGTGCCCGGGGTCAAGTCGGTGGTGCCGACCCAGATCACCGTCACCAATTGCCGCACTTCGCTCGATGTGATCACTTTCCGCGGCGTGCCGGAGGAATCGCTGCTGCGCGATTTGGCGCCCAAGTGGCAGGTGGTCGGCGGTTCGCTGGAAGAATGGCAAAAGCGCTCCGATGCGGTGGTGGTCGGCGAATCGTTGGCCAACCGGCCCACCCGCCTGCTCAAGCCGGGCATGGCCTTTCGCGCGGTGAACATCCCGGTGCATGTGGCGGCGGTGATCCGCTCCGACCAGCCCCAGGACGGCGATGTGGCCTATGCCCATTTGTCTTTTTTGCAGCGGAATGCCGGGAAATTGGGGGTGGTGACCCAATTCAATGTGGCGGTGGACAAGCCGGAATTGATGCAGCCGGTGGCCGAGGCGATAGATTTTCTGTTCAAAGATGACCAGGCGCCGACCTCGACCTTCAGTGAAAAAGCCTTTGCCGCCCGCGCCGCCGCCGATGCGTTGGCCATCGTGGGCTTCACCCGCTGGATGGCTTGGGCCTGCGCCGCGGCCATGCTGATGCTGGTGGCCAATGCCATCGTGCTGTCGGTTCAGGACCGGGTGCGCGACCACGCCGTGCTGCAAACCCTGGGCTTCGCGCCGTCGCTGATCGCGCGCTTGGTGGTGGCGGAAAGCGTGGCCATCACGCTCCTTGGCGGGGTGGTCGGCTCGCTGTTGGCTTGGGCCCTTGGCAGGTTCGGCGGCATTGCGCTGTCGGCGGACGGCATCACCCTGGCCATGGATTCCAGCCCGCTCACCCTGTGGGTGGGGCTGGCAATCTCGGTGGCGATTGGCGTACTGGCCGGCTTGTTGCCGGCCTGGCAGGCCTCGCGCAAAGAGATCGCGGCGTGCTTCCGGGCGGTGTAGCCCGGGAGCGCCGGGCACCCGCTCGGCACCCATCGGGAATTCCTCTTTATTGCCGAGCGGGTGCTCGGCGCTCCCACCCCCATGACCTTCCTCCCCTGGGATTACGGCGTCAGAAACCTCGGCCGCTCACCGCAGCGGCTGCTGCTGTCGATCGGCAGCGCCTTCTTGGTCACTTTGCTGATGCTGGCGGCGGCCGGTTTTGTGCGCGGCATGACCCGCTCGTTGGCGTCATCGGGGGCCAAGCACAACATGCTGCTGATCGCCAAAGGCAGCGAAGAAAGCATCGAGCGCAGCGAATTCAACGGCAGTGCGGTTTCGGCGGTGTCCACTTTGGCCGGGATCCGCACCACCGATGGGCAGGCGTGGATCTCGCCGGAAATTTATGTGCAAGGCCTGTTTTGGCCCGGCGAGCAACCGCATGACGGGGGCAGGCGGGCGGCTGGGCCCGAATACCGGGCGGTGTTTCGCGGGGTGACCCCGGCCGCCTACCTGGTGCATGGCGGTTTGCGCGTCACCGCCGGCCGCATCCCCGAGGTGGGGCGCGATGAGTTGATGGTGGGCGATCAGGTGGCGGCGGCGGCCGGCATTGCGGAAGCGGAGTTGGCGCTGGGCCACAAGTTGCGCCATGCCGGGCGGGTGTGGACCATCGTGGGCCGCTTTGAGGCGCCGGGCTCGGTGTTCGCCGGTGAGATCTGGGCGCCGCTGCAGGACATGCAGGTGGCCACCCAGCGCACCACCTTGTCGAGCGTGACCCTGGCGTTTGAACAAGCGGCGGACATGCCGTTGGCGCAGGTGTTTGCCAGTGAGCGCAATGATTTGGAGGTGGTCGCCATTCCTGAAACGGCGTATTACGGCAAGGTGTCGCAATTCTTCGCCCCGGTGCGCCTGATGGTGTGGGTCACTGCGCTGCTGATCGTTTCGGGCGGTTTTTTCGGCGGCATCAACACCTCGTACGCGGCCTTTGCCACCCGGGTGCGCGAGTTCGCCGCGCTGCAAGCCATCGGGTTTTCGCGGTTGGCGATTTTCGCCAGCCTGCTGCAGGAGTCGGTGCTGGCGGCGGCCTGCGGCGGCTTGCTGGCCTGCGGCGCCGGGTTGCTGCTGCTTGACGGCCTGGCGGTGCGCTTTTCCGGCAGCGCTTTCGGCTTGCTGCTGGATGCGCCTGCGGTGGCGTTGGGGCTGATGGCGGCCTTGGCCTTGGGGTTGGTGGGCGCACTGCCGCCGGCGGTGCGCTGTTTGCGGTTGCCGATTGCCACGGCGCTCAGGTCGGCATGAGTTTTCTTCTTTTGTTTCCGTTCTTTTTCCCCCCTTTTAGGATTTTCCATGAAACCCATGCTCGCCTTGCCCCTGTGTGCCCTGCTGTTTGCCTGCGACGACGCCCCCAAGGCGCAAGTCTTGCCTGCCGGCGCCGCCATTCCCGCCGCGCTGTTTGTCGCCGCTGATTTCATCGCCGACGCCAAGCCCGTCGCCGAACTCAAAAAAACGGCCAAGGTGGGCGACAGCGTGGTGCTGCGCGGCCGCATCGGCGGCAATCCTGCGCCGTTCGTGGATGGCGCGGCCGCCCTGACCCTGGTCGATGTGGCCGAGCCCATCGTGTGCGGACCGACCGATGG
This sequence comes from uncultured Phycisphaeraceae bacterium, assembly GCA_964628335.1. Classification (GTDB taxonomy): domain Bacteria; phylum Planctomycetota; class Phycisphaerae; order Phycisphaerales; family Phycisphaeraceae; genus CANIYR01. Next base: position 4,415 of record CAZVNU010000053.1, on the reverse strand, counting down.
CTGTTCAACCAAATGGGATTACTGCTGCACGCCAGCGGATGAGTTGCTTCCCAGTCTGGCCACCCTCAAACTGATGGATGCCTCCGGCCGTCCGGTCATGGCCTCGCTCAAAGGCGTCCACGGCTTGGCCGAATTCCACCTGCTGACCGTGCGCGGCAAGGTGCTGTCGGTGGATGCCCGCAATCTGGTGGTGGCGCCCGAGGCCATTTACGACGCCGGTGAAGACGGCGACGGCAAAAAGGGCGGCACGCCGGTCAAAAAGATGGATTGAAAGGGGACTACAATTCCCGCCCCATGTCCACCGCAGCGACCCCGAATTTGCGCCCCGTTACCCTGTTTTCCGACGGAGCCTGCAAGGGCAATCCCGGCCCCGGAGGATTCGGCTTTATTTTGCGCGACAACGCCAGCGCCAAAGAGGTGGAGGGCAGTGGCGGAGCCAGCCGCACCACCAACAACCGCATGGAATTGCGCGCCGTCATCCACGGCTTGGAGTTGCTCAAATCGCCCTGCGCGGTCAAAATCGTTTCCGACAGCCAGTATGTGCTCAAGGGCTTGTCCGAATGGATGCCGGGCTGGAAGCGCAAGGGTTGGAAAACCTCGACCAAAGCGCCGGTCAAAAATGCCGACCTGTGGAAGAAACTGGACGCCTTGCAGCAGTCGCACAAGCTGGATTTCCACTGGGTGCGCGGCCACCAAGGCCATGCCGAGAACGAGCGCTGCGACCAATTGGCCTGCGTGGCGGCTGAAAATGCGGTCAAGAACCAACTTCCTGCCGACCTTGAAAGCATCAAATGAGCAACATCCATTGGTATCCCGGCCACATGAACAAGACGCGCCAGGCGATCGCCGACGCCATGCCCGACACCGATGTGGTGCTTGAGGTGCTCGATGCCCGCCTGCCATCGGCCAGCAGCAATCCGCTGCTGTCCGAACTGCGCAAGACCAAGGACCGGGTGGTGCCTTGCATCAAATTGCTCAACAAAAAGGACCTGGCCGATCCGCAGGCCACCAGGGAGTGGCAAAAGCGCTTTGAGAAGGAAGCCGGCGTGAGCGTGCTGGTGATCGCCGCCAACACCCCCGGCTGCGCCGAAGCCATCGTCAAAGCCTGCCAGAAAATCGGCGCCCACCGCATCGCCAAAAACCGCACGGTGCGGGTGCTGATCCAAGGCGTGCCCAACTGCGGCAAGAGCACCCTGCTCAACACCTTGCGCGGCAAGAAAGTGACCCAGGTGGGCAACGAGCCGGGCGTGACCAAGCAACTGCAGCGGGTGGATATCGGCGACGGCGTGATCGTGCACGACACGCCGGGCATGATGTGGCCCAAAATCGAGGACCAGCGCGTGGGCTGGCTCTTGGCCATGAGCGGGGCCATCCGCGACACCGCGGTGGATCCGGTCGATGTGGCGATATTCGCCGTCAAATGGCTCAAGGAAGACCACGCGCAGGCGGTGTGCGACCGCTACAACCTGGCGCAATTGCCCGACGATCCGCTGGCCCTGCTGGAGGCCATTGGCCGCAAACGCGGCTGCCTGAGCCCCGGTGGCGAGGTGAACCACCACAAGGCCGCCGAATTGCTGCTGTTGGAGTTGCGCGCCGGCAAGTTGGGACGGCTCAGTTTTGAATGGCCAAAGTAGATAAACTTTCCGCCCCATGACCATTTATTTAGACAACGGAGCCACCAGTTTTCCCAAAGCCCCCGGCGTTGCCGAGGCGATGGCGAAGTTCATTGCCAACGACGCGGCCAATCCCGGCCGCAGCGGCCACAAGATGGCCAAGCAGGCCGAAGCCATGCTGGACCGGGTGCGCCTGAAATTGTGCCGCCTGGTCAACGGCCCCTCGCCGGACCGGGTGGCTTTCACCCTCAACTGCACCGATGCCCTCAACATCGCCATCAACGGCGTGTTGCGCGGCCCGACCATCGCCGCCGCCAAGCGCAATGCCAAGGCCGGCGAAGGTCCGCTGCCGCATGTGATCACCACCGTGCTGGAGCACAACTCGGTATCGCGCCCGCTGGAGGCCTTCGCCGCCCGCGGTCTGGTTGAATTGACCCGCGTGGGCTGCGACGCCGACGGCTTTGTCTCGCCGCAAGAAATCGCAAAGAACCTGCGCCCCGAAACCCTGCTGGTGGTGATGACCCATGCCAGCAATGTGATCGGCACGGTGCAGGATGCCGCCGCCGTGGGCGCGGCCTGCCGCAAACATGGCGCGATTTTCTGTTTGGATGTGGCGCAAACCATCGGCGCCATTCCCATCGACATGCAGGCATTGAATGCCGATATTTTGGTGTTCCCCGGCCATAAATCCCTGCTTGGCCCCACCGGCACCGGCGCCATCGTGCTGGGCGCGCGCTGCCCGGCGCCCTCCGAAGAGGTGGACGACCACACCCGCTTCTGGTCCTGGCGCGAAGGCGGCACCGGCGGCGATTCCAAGACCCCGGTGCAGCCGGCGCAAATGCCCTACGCCTTGGAGGGCGGCACGCCCAACACCGTGGGCATTGCCGGTTTGGAGGCCGGCATTGATTATGTGCTCAAGCAGGGCGCCGACAAGCTGATTGCCCACGAGCGCGCCCTGTGCGGCCGCTTGATCGGGAAATTGGGCAACGACGAGCGCTTCCGCGTGCTGGGCAGCAAGGATGTGGGCCGGCGCGTGAGCGCGGTGAGCATCGTGGTGCGCGGCTTTGAGGAACGCCCGATGGATGTGGGCATGATTCTGGATGATTCCTTCGACATCGCCGTGCGCCCCGGCCTGCACTGCGCGCCTTATGCGCACCAGGCCATGGGCACCTTCCCCGACGGCACTTTGCGCATCAGCCCCGGCGCGTTCAACACCGAGGCGGAGGTGGATGCGTTGATCGGGGCGTTGGATCAGATTGCGGTATGAGGAGGGTCGGCTTTAGCCGACCTTGGATGACGAAATTCAAAAAGACACACGGGTTGGCGAAAAATATTCGTCAACCCGTGTGCCTTTTAAATTGTGTTGAGTTGTTCTGGTCGGCTAAAGCCGACCCTCCTACCCGATCTTCTTCACCGTCATCGCCCGCTGCAAATCCTTGCGCACATCCTTCTCGCGGCTGGCGGCGCGCTTGTCGTGTTCTTTTTTGCCGCTGGCCAGGCCGATTTCCACCTTGATGCGGCCTTCCTTGAAATACATGGCCAAGGGGATCAGGGTCGTGCCTTTGCAGGCGGTGGCTTTGGCCAGACGGGCGATTTCGCGCTTGTGGGCCAGCAGCTTGCGCTGGGCGCGCGGCAGATGTCTGTTGGTGGCCTGGGCATAGGCGCTGATTTCGACATTGAGCAGCCACAATTCGCCGGTGCGCGGGTTGATGTCGGCGTAGCCCTCGATCAGGTTGACCCGGCCGGCGCGGATGGATTTCACTTCGCTGCCGGTGAGCACGATGCCGCACTCCACCTTCTCGGAGATCAGGTAGTCGTGGTAAGCCCGGCGGTTTTCAATCCGCGGCTCGAAATTGGCTTTGCTTTTTTGTTTGGCCATGGGGGAGGGAATTGTAGGGACTGCGCCGGGGTGCCACGGACAGCGCAGCCGCAACGCGGCGGAGTCGTCCGTGGTTTGGCGTTGTTCGTCCCAGCCCGCACGGACGACTGCGCTGCGCTTCGCTGTCCGTGGCACCCCTTTTTCGTCGCCTACTCACCCTTGGCATTGAATCGCGTCATCGCCTTGTCAATCCCGTCTTTGAGCCAACACTCCACCGCCTTGCAGCCCACATCCAGCGCCGGGTCGGTTTTGGCCCATTGGTCGGGCGTCCATTTGCCCAGCACATAATCGGCCTGCGGGATGATGCCCTTGGGGTCGATGCCGATGCGCAGGCGCGGGTACTTCATGGTGCCAAGGGCGCGGGCCACATCGGTCAGGCCGTTGTGGCCGCCGGAGGAGCCTTCGCCGCGCAGGCGGATCTGGCCGGCTGGCAGGGCCAGGTCATCGACCAGCACCAGCACATCGGCAGGCGCGACTTTGTAGAACGAGGCGGCCTCGCCCACGGTCAGGCCGGAGCGGTTCATGTAGGTCATCGGGCGCAGGATGACCACCCGCTCATCGAGGATGGCGCCCTCGGTCATGCCGGCATGGAACTTCATTTTTTCACCCGGCAAGCCATGGCGGGCGGCCAACCGTTGGGCCAACAGGAAGCCGGCGTTGTGGCGGGTCCTTTCGTATTCGGGGGCGGGATTGCCAAGGCCGATGATGAGTTTCATGGCGCAATTTTACGCCAATAAAAAAACCGGCTTGCGCCGGTTTCAGGAAAAGGTCTTTTTGATGAGCATAACGGACCTGTGGAAAGTGGGTTGAGTAATCGGGCTGGCGTGCAAGCGCCGGTTTGGCCCAGGGCTGGCGGGTCACGCGCGTCATCCCTTTGAAAAGGAACCCCGACCGTCAGGGAGGGGACGCGCAACCGCCGAAAT